>DBGFJU010000033.1:0-5082 GCA_048529485.1 Collinsella aerofaciens
TCGCCCGAGCTCTTCCGGAACCGCACCTCGCGGCCCGCGGGACATGCGCTCTTAGGCGCGGTCCGGGCACGAGGATGCCCCCGAGTCATCTTTCCTATGCGCCATGCGGCCCCCAGGGCACGTGTAGACTGAGACCCAGGACACCGTAACGGTGGGCGCCGCCCACCGGTCAGCGGCCAGAGCATGGGGGGCACGCCCGGTCCCGTTCCGAACCCGGAAGCTAAGCCCCATCGCGCCGCGAGTACTGCGGGGTCCGCCCGTGGGAGTCCAGGGCGCCGCTGCCCGGTGGACGGCACCGAGCCGTACGCTTGAACTTAGAAGGGGGAGGCCTCGCGGCCTCCCCCTTTTTTTGAGTTATATACACGTTGTACTTTGGGACCTAGCTCCCCCGTATTCGCTCTTACTGTTTGGCTGTATTTTGAGTTCTTCTAGTGTATTTGAGCGATAATTACTCGCATTGGCGTTAGGGAGGGCTTGATGTTTACCGTATTTGTCTTGGGCAATATTGCTTCGGGTAAGTCGACTGCCTGCCGCTATTTCGAATCTCGTGGCGCTATGCTTATCGATCTGGATGAGCTTGCAAAATCTCTGTATGTGCCGGGCTCTGATATCGTCAATACTCTCGCGGATGAATTCGGTTGGGACATTTTGGATGAGGAAGGCGGCATTCGCCGCAGCATCCTCGCTTCTCGAGCTTTTGCTTCTCCTGATTCGGTCGCACGGCTCAATGGCATTGTGCATCCCGTTCTCATTGAACAGCTTTCGCTTAGGATTCTCGATCCGGTTTGTTGTACGGTTTCATCTCCTCGTTATCGCTTTGCGGTGGTCGAGGTTTCTGCTCCGACTGGTTTTGAGGATGCATTTGGCTTGGCTGATGAAATTCTGGTCATCAGCGCCCCTTTGTCAGTTCGTCGCGAGCGCGCTATTCAACGTGGCATGGAGCCATCCGATTTCGATGCTCGTTCTGCTTGCCAGCCCGATGAGTCTGCGCTGTGCAATCTCGCTACAACGGTGATTGATAATGCCGCAGGCGATAATTCGCTCTTTGAGCAGCTTGACTCATGGCTTGCATGCCACGGGTTTATAGATACTCCGGATAAGGAGGAGGCCGATGCCTAAGGCACGTTTCTTTACGTGGTATCGCGTGGCGCCACTTGCCGTTGTGTTCGTCTTCGGCCTTATTTCGCTCGTCTACTCGTGTGCCCCTGCCGCTTTCTTTAAGCCGCTGTATCCGATTGACTACGAGGCGTATGTAAAGCAATCCAGTATTTCGCATAATCTGGATCCGTATCTGGTGTGCGCTGTCATTAAGTCGGAATCGAATTGGGATCCCGAGGCCGAGTCGAATCAGGGTGCTCAGGGATTGATGCAGCTGATGCCCGAGACTGCCCAGGATATGATTGCCAAGGGCCTTGTCGACGGAGGGGAGTATTCGGCCGACAATCTTAACGATCCGGCTACGAATATCGAGTTTGGCTGCGCATACCTCTCGTATCTTCTCGCCTATTTCAACGGGTCGACGGATAGTGCCATCGCCGCCTATAACGCCGGCATGGGCAATGTCGACGGATGGGCGCAGCAGGGTACGTCGCTTCATAATGCAATTACCTTTCCCGAGACGCAGGCGTATCTGATTCGTGTCAATAATGCCTGGGCTCGCTACAAGACCCTCTATCCCGATCGGTTCGTATAGGACTATGCCTGCCGCCTGCGTATACTGCAGATATATGAGTTAGGAGTATCCATGGCGGAATTTGAAGTAGAACGCGTTGGTGGTGAACTTAAGCGCTTTGGCGTTGAAGGCTCTGACGTGCCGTTTAAGGTCGTGTCTCCCTATGAGCCTGCCGGTTCCCAGCCTAAAGCCATTGAGTCGCTTGTGCAGGGTGTGAGGGACGGAGACCGCTATCAGGTTTTGCTGGGCGTGACTGGTTCGGGCAAGACCTTCACGATGGCAAAGACTATTGAGGCCCTGGGAAAGCCGACGCTGGTCATGGCTCCGAATAAAACGCTCGCCGCTCAGCTTGCGAGCGAGCTCAAAGAGTTCTTTCCCAACAACGCTGTGGTCTACTTCGTCTCGTACTACGACTACTATCAGCCCGAGGCGTATGTGCCGCAAAGCGATACATATATCGAGAAAGACTCCTCGATTAACGAAGAGGTCGAGATGCTGCGACATCAGGCGACCGCGTCACTGCTCTCTCGACGCGATGTGATCGTCGTCGCATCGGTCTCGTGTATCTATGGCATCGGCTCTCCAGAGGACTATGCGGGTCTGGCTCCAAACGTCGACAAGAAGGTTCCGCTCGAGCGCGATGACTTTATCCATGCACTTATCGATATTCAATATGATCGCAATGACTATGACCTTGCACGCGGCACGTTTCGCGTGCGCGGCGATGTTGTCGACGTGTATCCGCCTTATGCCGAGCATCCGTTGCGGTTTGAGTTCTTTGGCGACGAGGTCGAGCTGATTGCCGAGATCGATGAGGTCACCGGTGAAATGCTGCGTGAGTACGAGGCCATCCCCGTATGGCCGGCATCGCACTACGTGACCGAGAAGCCGAAGGTCAAGGCGGCTCTGAAATCGATCAGCGAAGAGTGCGAGAAGCGCGTCGCGGAGCTCAAGGCGACCGACAAGTTGCTCGAGGCGCAGCGTCTGCAGCAGCGCACCGATTATGATCTTGAGATGCTCGAGACGATGGGCTTTTGCAACGGCATCGAGAACTACTCGCGTCATCTGGACGGTCGCAAACCGGGTGAGCCGCCGTTTACCCTAATCGATTACTTTCCCAAGGATATGCTCTGCATCATCGATGAGAGCCATGTGACGGTGCCGCAGATTCGCGGCATGCACGAAGGTGACCGCTCGCGTAAGGTGACGCTGGTGGAACACGGTTTTCGCCTGCCCTCGGCGCTCGATAACCGCCCGCTTCGTTTCGATGAGTTTGAGGCAAGGATACCCCAGTTTATCTATGTTTCGGCCACGCCGGGCGACTACGAGCTGCGGGTGAGCCAGAACGACGTGGAGCAGATTATTCGTCCGACCGGCCTGCTCGACCCCAAGATTGACGTGCGTCCAGTACGCGGCCAGATTGACGATCTTGAGGACGAGATTCGCGAGCGCGTTGCCCGCAAGGAGCGCGTGCTGGTGACCACGTTGACCAAGCGCATGGCCGAGGACCTGACCGACCATCTGCTCGACGCGGGCATTAAGGTCAATTACATGCACTCTGATACGGCGACAATGGACCGTGTCGAGATCCTGCGAACGCTGCGCGAGGGCAAGATCGATGTTCTCGTTGGCATCAACCTGCTTCGTGAGGGCCTGGATCTTCCCGAGGTCTCACTGGTGGCAATTCTCGACGCCGATAAGGAAGGCTTCTTGCGCAACCGCCGTTCGCTGATTCAGACGATTGGCCGCGCGGCCCGTAACGCCGATGGCGAAGTCATCATGTATGCGGACGTTGTGACCGATTCGATGAAAGAGGCCATCGAGGAGACGCGGCGCCGCCGCGAGATTCAGATGGAATATAACGAAGAGCATGGCATTGTGCCCAAGACGGTGCGCAAGGCCATCAACGACATCTCAAGTTTTATTGCCGAAGCCGAAAAAACCGTGGGTTCCAAGGGGCGCTCGAAGGGCGACTCCCTTGGCCATGGCGCATTCTATACGTCCGACGAGTCGGGCGAGGGCGGCGTGCCGGAAACGGTGGCACCCGAGCAGACACTTGCGGAGCAGTTGGAAGAACTGCCGCATGACGAGCTTGTGCGGATCGTCGAAACCATGGAAGAGGATATGCGCAACGCTTCTGCCGCCATGGACTTTGAGGAGGCGGCGCGCCTGCGCGATGCCGTCGTTCAGATTCGGGCGATGCTCGAGGGTGCGTCTGAGGACGAGACGATCGAGCGCTTACGTTCGCAGGCCCGCAAGGGTTCCACGTTCGCATCGGGCAGAAAACGCCAGGGTGCACGGTTTAAGAAATAGCGAACAGGCCCCGAGTTCCCTGTGGAGCTCGGGGCCTGTGTCTTTTGCGTGCTGGAATTCGTGCGCTAGAGGTCTGCGATCAGGGCTTCGGCACAACGAATGCCGTCGGTGGCCGCGCTCATGATGCCGCCGGCATATCCAGCTCCCTCACCGCAAGGGTAGAGGCCCGGGGTCGACACGGCATGGCACGTTCGGTCTCGGGTGACAGTAACCGGTGAGCTCGAACGAGTCTCCACGCCGGTAAGAACGGCATCGGGGCGGTCATAGCCTCGTAGCTTTTTTCCGAGTAGGGGAAGTCCCAGGCGGAGCGACTCGACGATATGCTGCGGCAGGGCTTCGTCAATTGCCGTCCAGGTCACACCGAGCGGATAGGTGGGCTTTACCTTTCCGGGCGCCTTGCTGGCGCGTCCTGCGAGGAAATCTCCGACGAGTTGTGCTGGTGCGTTCCAGTTGGAACCACCCAGGCGATAGGCGGCCGCCTCGCAGGCACGCTGGAGCTCGATGCCGGCGAGCGGGTCATCGTTGGGAAGGTCCTCAGGCGTGACGTTAACGAGCAGGGCGGCGTTTGCGTTGCGTCCGTCGCGGGCATTGAGGCTGGCGCCGTTGACGCACAGGTGGCCCTGCTCGGAAGAGGCGGCGACAACCTGTCCGCCGGGGCACATGCAAAACGAGAACACGCTGCGGCCGTTGGGAAGATGGGCAACAAGTTTGTAAGGGGCCGCCCCGAGCGCTGGATGTCCCGCCAAGGCTCCATATTGGGCTCGATCGATGTCGCGCTGCGGATGCTCGATGCGAACGCCCATGGCAAAGGTCTTTTGTGCGAGGGCCACGTTGTGGTCTTTAAGGAGCTCAAAAATATCGCGAGCAGAATGCCCGCAGGCGAGGATGAGGTGCTTTGTCTCGATTGGCTCGCAAGCGGCGTCTTGGGACGATTGGACATCAATACCGGTAATGGCGCCAGACGCGTCGATGTGAATGTCGACGAGCTTTGTTCGATAACGGACGACACCTCCGAGCTGCTCGATGCGCTGGGATATAGCGGTGACAACCGTGGGAAGGATGTCGGAGCCAATGTGCGGCTTGGCATCCCACAGAAT
>DBGFJU010000034.1:0-4241 GCA_048529485.1 Collinsella aerofaciens
ACATGAAGTCGACGCCGGGCTTAAAGCCAGCCTTCTCGACGGCCTTGGTAATGTACTCGAACGGTTCGGCATTGGTTTTGAGGTTGGGCGCGAAACCGCCCTCGTCGCCCACGCCGCCGCCCAGGCCGGCCTCGTGCAGCACGCCCTTGAGAGTGTGATAGACCTCGGCGCACCAGCGCAGGCCCTCGGCAAAGCTCGGGGCGCCCACCGGCATGATCATGAACTCCTGGAAGTCGACGTTATTGTCGGCATGCACGCCGCCGTTGAGGATGTTCATCATGGGCGTGGGCAGCAGGTGGGCGTTGACGCCACCCAGGTACTGGTACAGCGACAGGCCCGCCGACTCGGCAGCGGCGCGGGCAACGGCCAGCGATACGCCCAGAATAGCGTTGGCGCCGAGCTTGGTCTTGTTGGGGGTACCGTCCGCGGCGACCAACGCGGCATCGACAGCGCGCTGGTCGAAGGCATCGAGGCCCACGACGGCATCGGCGCACTCGTTGTTGACGTGCTCGACGGCCTGCGAGACGCCCTTGCCCAGGTAGCGACCCTTGTCGCCGTCGCGCAACTCGCATGCCTCAAAGGCGCCGGTCGAAGCGCCCGAAGGCACCATTGCGCGGCCAAAGCTGCCGTCCTCGAGCACGACCTCGACCTCGACGGTGGGATTGCCGCGGCTGTCGAGCACCTCGCGACCGTAGACATCCAAAATGTCACTCATGTTGTCTCCCTCTCACTTGGAAACGGGTTGAATGCTTGGCGACCGGCCGACCGTGCACCGTCGGTGCGCCTCTGTAAGTTAGCCATGTCGCACTTTTTGCATTATGCCCTAAGTTAGCCGAGGGATACACTTGTTTTTCGAAAAAATTAGCGGGAACGATGAGGCATGTCAGCCCGTCGTCCCCGCAGTCTTACTCCTCTGCCTTTGCGGCATCCCAGAGATCATTGAGGCCGTGGGTCGAAAGCTCAGCCAGATCCACATGGGCGTTGGCCGCCATCTGCTCCATCGCAGCCCAGCGACGGCGGAACTTGGCCGTGCTCGCGCGCAGAGCGCTCTCGGCGTCGATTCCCTCCTTGCGCGCAACGTTGACCAAGGCAAAGAGCAGGTCGCCAAACTCCATCTCGCGCTCGGGCGAGCCGGGCTCCTCGGCCTCAAACTCGGCACGCTCCTCGGCGACCTCGTCCCACACATCCTGGACCGTCTCCCACTCAAAGCCCACGGCAGCCGCCTTGCGCGACACCTTCTGAGCCTGCATCAGCGCAGGCAGATGTGTGGGCACGCCGTCGAGCAGGCCCTCGGGCGCAGCCTCGCCTGCTGCCACGGCCTTGTCCTTGGCGGCCTTCTCGGCAAGCTTGACCTCGTCCCAGATCTTGAGCACCTCGTCGGAGTTATCGGCATCCGCATCGCCAAACACGTGCGGATGGCGTCGGATGAGCTTGGCGTCGATATCGCGCGCCACGTCGGCCAGCGTAAACTCGCCGGCATCCGCCGCAATCTGCGCATGCAGCACCACCTGCATGAGCACATCGCCCAGCTCCTCGCGCAGATGCGCCGCGTCGTCCGCCTCGATGCAATCGAGCGCCTCGTAGGCTTCCTCGATCATGTTCTTGCCAATGCTGCGGTGCGTCTGTTCGCGGTCCCACGGGCAGCCATCGGGCTGACGCAGACGCCAGATGGTCTGCACCAGATGCTGCAGCTCGGCCGACGCGTCAACCAGCGTGGACAGGTCACGCGAACCCTCGGCATTTTGCTGAGCCATGTGCTGCGCCATGGTTACTCCTCCTCCAGGATCACGTGACGGAACGCGCCGCCCTCGTAGATGCCGTAGCTGTGCGTGCCGTCCTTGGGAATGCTCACGCTGCCGGGGTTGAAGAGCCACAGGCCCGGGTGCGCCTCGCTTGCCTCGTTAACCTTGATGTGCGTGTGACCATAGACGAGCGCGGAGCCCTCGGGCAGCGCGGGCGCGTGGTCGACGCTGTTGTGCATGCCGGCGCCAAAGACATGGCCGTGCGTCAGGAACAGCTCGCGGCCGGTCTCGTCGAACAGCGTGGCGTAGTCGGCCATGACGGGGAAGTCGAGGACCATCTGGTCGACCTCGGCGTCACAGTTGCCACGCACCGCGATGATGCGGTCGGCCAGGGCGTTGAGCAGCGGGATTACGCGCTTGGGGGCGTAATCGCGCGGCAGGTCGTTGCGCGGACCGTGGTAGAGCAGGTCGCCCAGCAGCACGATGCGGTCAGGCTGCTCGGACTCGATGGCGGCGCAGAGGCGCTCGGTCCAATATGCCGAGCCGTGGATATCGGAGGCGATGAGGTATTTCATGGTGGTCCTTTCGGTGAGGTTGATGGGGCTGGGCGTGGCGTGCCACCGGCCGCGTTACTCAAATCGCAGCGCCGCGGCTTGTGCCGTATGCATCACGCGCTGGAGCGGTACGTTATGCTCGCGGGCGAGACGGGCGCAGTCCTCGTACTCGGGCGCCGCACGCTCGCTGCCGTCGGGCAGAGTCGCCACTTTAACGGATACCTCGCCCCAAGGCGTTGTTACGCGCTCAAAGCGGCGTGGCAGGCAAACGCGCTCCATAACTTGACGGCGGATGCCATTGGTCGTGGTTTCCAAAAAGATGGTCATCTGCAGACGGTCAATGTCCTCGCGGGCGCAGATTACCTGCAGCTGCCAGCCGGGACGACCTTTTTTGCAGTAGAGAGGCAGCCAGTGCACTTCGCGGGCGCCCGCCTCGCGCAAGCGGTCGGCGGCATAGGCGAGTACCTCGGGCGACGCATCGTCGATGTCGCACTCTAGCTTGACGATGGTCTCGGGCGCATCGGTCTCGCGGGACAGCGGAGATGTACTTCCACGTTGCATACGGTCCGGATCCTTTCCGCACGGGCTCGTTTTATTCACCCAAACGCTAGCACATCGGACGTGGCACAGGCGTGACTTTCGTCCGTCGCCGCCCTCGCCCCTATCCAAACGTGTACGTCAGCCTCCAAACATGTCATTTTTTGTCGGTTTTGGAGGCTGACGTACATGTTTTGAAAGCGCAAGCGAGGCCGCGCCGCGCAGCCTTTCCGATCGATTTCGGCACCCCGCGCGTACGACGCGCCGAGGCTGCGCCATTACAATGGAGCGGATTCGCCAAATGCAAAGGAGCCGCTATGCCTATGTGCCCGCTGGTCGATTGCCATACCCACACCTCGTTTTCGGACGGCCATGCCTCATTTGAGGACAACGTCCGCGCCGCTGCCGCCGCCGGCTGCCGCGTCATGGTCTCGACCGACCATCTCACCCTGCCCGCCAGCATGGACGCCAGCTGCGAAGTGCAGGTTGTCGAGGGCGACTTGCCGGCACATCGTCTGGCCTTTGAGGATGCTCACAAGCTTGCCGCGCAGATCGCGCCGGATCTCAGCTTTATCTATGGCTTTGAATGCGATTGGTACGAGGGCTGCGAGCCTTTGGTTGAGCGCTGGTCCCAGGGCGCCGTCGTGCGTCTGGGCAGTGTGCATTGGATTGGCAACCCGGGAGATATTGCGGCAGGCGCCGCGGGCACGGCAGGGACAGAGGACGTCGCTCGCCCCGATACGCCCGATTCCCTTTGCGGTTGGATCGACGACGACACCAACCTGCATGTTTGGGAAAACTTAGGCGTACGCGGCGTGTGGGAGCGCTACGTCGACGACTGGTGCCGTGCTTGCGAAAGCTCACTCAACTTTGATGTGATGGCCCACCCCGACCTGGTTATGCGCTTTTCGAAGGAAGGCTTTGCGCCCGACTTTGACCTCGCGCCGTTTTGGCAGCAGATGGCCGAATGCGCCCACGATACGGGTCGTCGCATTGAGGTCTCGACCGCCGCACCGCGCAAGGGCCTCGACGACTATTACCCCTCGACGGGGCTGTTGCGTTGCTTCGCCCACGCCGAGGTACCCATCACCTTTGGCTCGGACGCGCACCGCGCCTGCGATATTTGCAGGAACATCCGCGAGGCTCAAGCCCACGCCTACGACTGCGGTTATCGAACCTTCGATATCCCCCACCCCACCGGAGAATGGGAGTCCACGCCCCTCGCCTAGCCATCCCTTCATAAGTTGCGGTGAAATAGGGATTGTTTGGGGGTGCGGACGATTTCTTGGACCGCGCCTAGGCGTATCCAAGCTTCCTGCGGTACTCCATCGGGCTCAGCCACCCGAGGGACTTCTTGATCCGCTCCTCACGATAGTACACGAGGTAGGCCTCGAGCCTTCCCATGAAC
>DBGFJU010000035.1:0-4086 GCA_048529485.1 Collinsella aerofaciens
CGAAAAGCTTGCGCCTGGCCTTTGGCGGCGCGACCTGTGTTGACTTTGGGACAGCCAGGGTTGCCGTTGGCCGGCGCGCCCCGCTCATAATGCTTGGGTCGGTGGGCTGATGTGTTGCGTCCCTGAGGACTATAAGGTCGAAATGAAGGTGGACAGGCGGTGGAGGCCTTCGTCTAGGTCTTTGTCGGAGACGCAGTAGCTTAGGCGGATGTGGCCTTCGGTTCCGAAACAGTCGCCCGGGACTAGGGCTACGTTTGCCTCTTTGATGGCTTTGATGCAGAAGTCTTCGCTGGTTAGGCCGAACTTTTTGATGCTCGGGAAAGCGTAGAAGGCGCCCGCCGGTTCCACTACGTCGAGGCCCATGGCGCTTAAGGCTGCGAGCACGCGTTCGCGGCGGGCTTGGTAGACTTTGAGCATGGGGGTTGGGTCGACGGTCAGGGCTCGGGCTGCGGCGTCCATCTCGAAGGAAACGGCGCTCGATACTAGGTATTGGTGCGCCTTTGCGATCTCGGCGATGACGGGGGTTGCCGCTGCGAGCCAGCCCAGGCGCCAGCCGGTCATAGCCCAGGGCTTGGAGAAGCTCTCGATGACTACCGTCTGCTCACGAAGCTCCGGGTGGCGCTGGGCAAAGCGCTCGTAGCCGTCCACGTAGACCAGGCGGTTGTATACGTCGTCGCAGATCACGTAGATGCCCGTCTGCTCCGCCACGTGTGCCACGGCGTCGAGCGATGCTGCGTTGAGGATGCAGCCCGTGGGGTTGTTGGGCGAGCAGATGACGATGGCCTTGGTCGCCGGCGTCACGCAAGCACGAAGCGCATCCTCGTCAATCTGAAATTGCGCAGGCTCCGTATCCAAAAAGACCGCTTTGGCGTGGTTGGCCACGACGATGCTCTCGTACAGGCCAAAGGCCGGCGTGGGGATAATGACCTCGTCGCCGGGGTTGAGCATGGCCATGAATGTTGCCGACAGGGCCTCGGTCGCGCCGTCGGTCAGGATGACCTCGTCGGCCGAAAACGTAAGGCCCGCGTCCCCCATGTAGGCAGATAACGCCTCACGCAGGGCGGGGCGACCGTTGTTGGGCGGATAGTGCGTGTCACCGCGGTCCAGTGCGGCGGTCACCTCGGCACTAATCACATCGGGCGTGGGAAAATCGGGCTCGCCAAGCGCAAGCGCGATGCACCCCGGGTGCTGGGCGGCGAGCGCGTTGATCCGGCGGATACCGGAGGGCTTGAGCGTGGCAAGCGAGGTATTCATGGGCAGACGCATGGCGTTCCTTTCGTAAGGGTTGCACTAGGATAGCGCGGCGGGGCGCCACCAGACGGTGTAACCTAAACGGAAACGAGCCGGAAAGGAGATGGCATGGAGACGACCGCGCGCGGCGACGTACCAAAAACACTGCACACCGTTGCGTATATCAGTATTCCCAATAGCGCCGATCTTGATTTTTTGCTCTGGGACCTGCAGAATGCCATCGCCGCCTATGCTCAACTTTCCGGCACCGCACTCCCCCGCCCGGTCGACTTGAAGGCAAATGACGCCGGCAGCGTTGCCGATGGCATCGTGCTGGCCATTGAAGATGTGGCTGACGATGAGACGTTGACAGCCATCGAGCAGGCGCTTGAGCGCTTTGGCGGTACGGGAACGCGCGTCTATGTCGCGATTCGAGCCGCACAAGAGGGCACTGAGCAGGCGCGTGGGACCGCCGTTCGCCTGCACAAGGCATGTGAGCGCCATGGCCAATTGTGGTGTGGCGGCGTTGCCATCTGCGCCGGCAGCGGCATTGCGGCGCTTCGTCGCTCTCCGCGCATGGGACTCTTGCGGCGACCGTTTTCTGAGGCCATGGACAAGCTCGTGGGCGCCGTTCGCATGGGATGTTCCGTCGAACACGCGCAAAAGCTCGGTGGTGCCGCAACGGGTGGCGTCGACACCGACGGCATGGTGCGCGCCACGTCTGCACTGCCCACACCGATCTGGCACGCCGTTATGAGGCATCTTGCCGAGCACTCAAACTGCTAAATCGAAAAAGCCTGCCAATCAGCGGCGCCGCTCCACCGCTCAACAAGCCGCTCCAGGCGCCAGGCGGCATTGGCAGGACTTGTCGAGGGCAGGACGACGGCAGGCAACCCCGTCCGATCTTGCAAGTAGCGTTTGTAGAGTCGCCCTGCCGTACCGCCGTTACAGACAACGACCTCGATCGACGCGGCATCGGTAATGCGCTCGATATGTGCCGGCACAACGTTGCGGATGCTCGCGTCGCTCGAGCCCTTAATGTCGCAGCTCTCGATTGCATCCCACAGGGCCACGCCGCCGTTCAGCAGCATGGCCCGCTTGGCGGCAATGGAGGCATCGAGCATCGCGGGCTCACCGCTTGCCAAAGGATCGCCCTCGTTGGGCGGAACAGGCACACCGAGGCACGCGGCCATCACGCGCCAAAAGCGATTCTGAGGGTTGCCGTAATAAAAGGCATTGGCGCGCGAAAGCACCGAGGGAAACGACCCCAGCACCAAAACGCGCGAGTGCTGGTCGAACACAGGCTCAAACCCATGCTCAATATGTTGATAGCCCTCGTCAGACGCTGCCATGGCCTAGGCCCTCAGCAGATAACGCACCTCGTAGGGTGCAAGCTCAAGGGTGCCCGTCAGCTCGACCGTGGGCGCATCGTCGGCAAGCAGATCGACAAAGGAGCCGTTGAGCTCGCCGGTGCCAAAGGTGTAAGGCTCGTCCACGGCGTTCACCGCCACGAGCACCGTCGCACCGTCACAAGCGCGTTCGAACAGCAGCTGCTTATTCTGGATCACCACGTTGCGATAGGCACCGTAGTTGAGAGCACGGGCAGCCGCGTCGTCGGCCGAACGAAGGTGCGCAAGCTGCGTGATGAACGCCGTCAGCTCGTTGGGCGCAGGCTCATTGAGCGCAGGTCGCAGCGCCCAGTCGCCATCGGGGCCACCCTTTTCGCCGGCAATTCCCCACTCGCTGCCATAGTAGACGCACGGGATGCCCGGCATGCCAAAGAGCATGCCGTAGGCGGGACGCAGACACGACTTGTCGGTGAGGATACTTGCCAGGCGCGGCACATCGTGGTTGTCGACAAACGACAGCAGATGTTTGCCGCGGTAGATGCACCACGGATCGCCGCCAAACTGGCGGTGCAGCGAATGGGCGATCTCGAACATGTTGACCGAGTTAAAGCTGGAGTACAGGCCCTTGTAGCACTCGTAGTTGGTGCAGGAGTCGAGCATCTCGTCGTTGACGATTTGGTTGTAGTCGCCGTGGAGCGTCTCGCCGATCAGCACAAAGTCGGGCTTGAGCTCACGGGTAAAGGCGTGCAGGCGGCGCATAAAGTCGCGGTCGAGCATATAGGCAACGTCCAGGCGCAGGCCGTCGACGCCAAAGACCTCGGCCCAGCGGCGCACGGACTCGAGCAGGTAATCGACCACAGCGGGATTTTGCAGGTTGAGCTTCACAAGCTCAAAATGGCCTTCCCAGCCCTCGTACCAAAAGCCATCGCCATAGCAGGAATCGCCGTCAAAGCTAATGTGGAACCAGTCCTTGTACGGCGAGTCCCACTTGCGCTCCTGCACATCGCGGAAGGCCCAAAAACCGCGGCCGACGTGGTTGAAGACGGCATCGAGCACCACGCGGATGCCATGGGCATGCAGCGTGTCGCATACGGCGGCAAAGTCGGCGTCCCCACCCAGGCGACGGTCGATATGGCGCAGGCTGCGTGTATCGTAGCTGTGGCTATCAGATTCGAGCGGTGGGTTGATGAGCACAGCGCCAACGCCGAGTTCCTGCATGTAGTCGGCCCACTTGGCGATTTTCATAATGGGAGCATCGGGGTTAGGAGCAACGTTGACGGCCTGGGCAAGCTCGTCCTCGGCAACGGGTGCGGCGTTTTCGCGCGGAGCCCCGCAAAAGCCCAGCGGATAGATCTGATAGAACGTCGTCTCGTATGCCCACATAGCAACCTCCCGGTAAGCTCAACACAACGACATCCATTGTATGCCCAGCTTGTATCCTCTCCCCCAAAATAAGTTGCGGTGGAATAGTTCCTGTCTGGGCCTTCAGAAGCCTTAAACAGGAACT
>DBGFJU010000036.1:0-14443 GCA_048529485.1 Collinsella aerofaciens
TGCGCACATCGACCATGGCAAGTCCACGATCAGTGACCGCATCCTCGAGCTCACCCATACCGTCGACGAGCGCGATATGGAGTCGCAGCTGCTCGACACCATGGATATCGAGCGCGCGCGCGGCATCACGATCAAGTCCAATGCCGTTCGCGTGTCCTATGACGCCGACGATGGTGAGACGTATCAGTTCAACCTGATCGATACGCCGGGCCACGTGGACTTTACCTACGAGGTCTCGCGTTCGCTTGCCGCTTGCGAGGGTGCGGTGCTCGTCGTCGACGCCACCCAGGGTGTCGAGGCGCAGACTGTCTCCAACGCGACGCTCGCCATGAACGCTAATCTGGATATCGTGCCCGCCATCAATAAGATCGACCTGCCCTCGGCCCATCCCGACGAGGTCAAGACCGAGATCGAGGACGACCTGGCGATCCCTGCCGACGATGCCGTATGCGTATCGGGCAAGACCGGCGAGGGCATTCACGATCTGCTGGAGTCCATTGTCTTTTTGATCTCTCCGCCCAAGGGCGATGCTAACGCGCCGCTCAAGGCGCTTATCCTGGATTCGTATTTCGATGAGTACCGCGGCGTCGTTGCCACGGTCCGCGTCTTTGACGGCTCCATCAAAAAGGGCGATACCCTGCGCATGATGCAGGCCGAGGGCGACTTCTTGGTCGACGGCGTGGGCGTCAAGCGTCCCGCCGAGACGCCGGTCGACGCACTGACGGTCGGCGAGGTGGGCTACGTGGTCACGGGTCTGAAGGATCCCGAGGCCGTGCACGTGGGCGATACCCTCACGTGGGCGTCGAATCCCTGCCCCGAGCCGCTTCCCGGTTACCGCGAGGCTAAGCCCATGGTCTACACGGGCCTGTTCCCGATCGACAACAAGGATTACGAGAATCTGCGCGACGCTCTCGATAAGCTGCATGTCAACGACCCGTCGTTGGTGTGGGAGCCCGAGACCTCGGTGGCGCTCGGCTTTGGTTTCCGCGTGGGCTTCTTGGGCCTGCTGCACATGGAGGTCGTCAAGGAGCGCCTGGAGCGCGAGTTCAACCTGGACCTCATTGCCACGAGCCCTTCGGTGGACTATCACGTCTGCAAGACTGACGGTGAGATGATTGATGTCCGCAGCCCACAGGATCTGCCCGAGGCTACGCGCATCGAGCGCATCGAGGAGCCTTACCTCAAGGCCAAGATTATCTGCCCGCCCGAGTATACGGGCGCCGTCATGCAGCTCGCTATCGAGCACCGCGGCATTACGACCGACATGATCCATCTCACGAGTAAATCGGTCGAGATGCGCTTTGACATGCCGCTCGCCGAGCTCATCCTGGACTTCTTTGACCAGCTTAAGAGCCGCACCAAGGGCTATGCCTCGCTCGATTATGAGTTCAACGAGTATCGTCCCTCCGAGCTCGTCAAGCTCGATATCCTGCTTTCGGGCGACGAGGTGGACGCGCTTTCGTTTATCGTGCACAAGGACAAGGCCTATGGCCTAGCACGCGGTCTGTGCGACAAGCTCAAGGAGATTATCCCCCGCCAGCTGTTCGAGGTGCCTATTCAGGGCGCTATCGGCAACAAGATCATCGCCCGCTCCACCGTCAAGGCGCGCCGCAAGGACGTTTTGGCCAAGTGCTATGGTGGCGATATCTCGCGTAAGCGCAAGCTGCTCGAAAAGCAGAAAGAGGGCAAGAAGCGCATGAAGGCCATCGGCTCGGTCGAGGTTCCGCAGGAGGCCTTTATGGCGATTCTCAAGGTGGACGATTAGGTTCATGGCGCTTTCTGAATACAGCAAGCGGCTGCTGGGTTCCTATGCCGAGCAGCCGTTCCTTATGGCTCCCATGGCGGGCGTAACCGACCCCGCCTATCGCATCATGTGCCGTCGCCGTGGTGCCAATCTTGCCTATAGCGAGATGGTGAGCGTGGCAGGCCTTGCCTATGCCAGCAATAAGACGTGGCGTCTGGTGCTGCCGGCCGACGAGGAGCAGCAAATCTGCGTGCAGCTCTTTGGTTCCAAGCCCGATCAGTTTGCGAGTGCTGTCGCTGCCGTCGAGGAACGTGTGGGTGATCGCCTGTCTTTGATTGATATCAACATGGCGTGCCCAGCTCGCAAGGTTGTCACCAAGGGCGAGGGCTCGGCGCTTATGCGCACGCCCGAGCTGGCAGAGAAGATCGTCGAGGCGGCGGTGGGCGCGGCGCACGTGCCCGTGACCGTAAAGATCCGTAAGGGCTTTTACGCCGAAGATCGCAATGCCGCGACGTTTGCCCAGATGCTCGAGGGGGCAGGGGCCGCTGCGGTGGCGGTACATGGTCGCTGTGCCACGCAGCTCTATACGGGCCAGGCCGATTGGTCGGTCGTCGATGAGGTGGCCGACGCCGTCGAGATTCCCGTTATCGGTTCGGGCGACGTATTCTCGGCCGAGGATGCGGCGGAGCGCCTGCGCAGCTCGGGTGCCAGCGCCGTGTTTATCGCGCGCGGCATCTACGGCAATCCGTGGGTGTTCGGTGATGCTCGCGCCCTTGCGCTCGATGGCACACCGGTGCCGGCGCGCAGCTCTGTCGAGCGCCTAGACGCCCTGCGTGAGCACCTAACGCTGACGCATGAGCTCCTGCCGCTCATGTCGCGTGCACGTACGTACGCAAGCTGGTACTTAAAAGGCATGCCCCATGCTGCCGCTTGGCGTGCCCATGTGGTGCGCTGTTCCACATACGAGGAGTTTATGGCGCTGGTCGATGAGATCGAGCGCGATGTGGTGGCCTGCGAGGCCGCACTTGTCGCCGGCGATTCGGTGCCCCCTCATCCGCTGGAGGCTTAAGGGTGGCCGTTACCGCGCTGTACGTGCACGTGCCGTTTTGCGCTCAAAAGTGCCGGTACTGCGACTTTGACTCGCGCAGTTTTGCTCCGTGCGACCTGAGCGCTGCGTTCGATGCCTATTTTGAGCAGTTGTACGCGCGCCTCGATGCTTTTGGCAAAGCTGGGGCCCTTGACCAGATCCGCACTGTCTATGTTGGCGGCGGTACGCCGTCGCTGGCGGGGGAGCGCTTGGTGGAGCTGGCGCGGCGTATTCGTGCGTCGTGCGCCCCTGTTGAGTTTACCTGCGAGGCCAATCCTGAGTCGCTGACCGCCGAGCTTGCCGCTGCGCTTGCCAAGGTTGGTGTCACACGCGTCTCTCTGGGCGTGCAAACGCTCGATAACACCGAACTTACCGCCATAGGCCGTATTCACGATGCCGATCGGGCGCTCGCCGCCATCGCGACGGTCAAGAACGCTGGGCTTGACGTGTCGTGCGACCTTATGTGCGGACTTCCCGGGCAGACCGCAGCGAGTTGGAAGCGCACGCTCGATGGCGTGCTGGCGGCGGCTCCGCATCATGTTTCGGTCTACCCGCTCACGCTTGAGGAGGGGACGCCCCTTTATCGCATGGCGTGCCGCAACGAGTCGCTCGAGCCTGATGAGGATTTTCAGGCCGCCTGCATGGATGTGGCGCGTGAGCATCTGGGTGCGGCCGGTTATCACCCCTATGAGGTGGCGAGCTACGCGCTCGACGGCCATGAGTGTGCCCATAACATTGCCTACTGGACCGGACGGGGCTACCTGGGCCTGGGTCGTTCTGCCGCGGGCATGCTCGACGCCGAGGATTTCGACCGTCTTGCAGGTTTGTTCCCCGGCGTGTCTTCTCGAGGCGATTCGTGTCGCGTGCGTCTGGTGCAACGTAACGATGACGCGACGGCGTTCGAGGCCGAATATCTGTCGCAGCGTGAGGCTGCGGCTGAAGACCTGATGCTCGCTTGTCGCATGACGCGTGGTATTGCGTCCGATCTGTTGGTTCGTACGGCTTGCGTCATCCCAACGGGCGAGCTGACAGCTGCTTGCGATCGCGCGCTCGAGTTGGGCCTTGCCACTTGGGTGCCCGAGACGCTCGGGGTCCATGAGGGACCTTTCACTTCGGCAGATGTCGTCGCGGGCTATGTTCGAGCTCGTCTGGCGCCGACACACTTGGGCTGGCTCGATGGAAATGTTCTGTTCGAGCTGTTTTGGGATCTAGCTTAGGCCGCTCGGGTAGAATTACCGAAATATATACGCTGCTGTGAGCAGGAGGTTGCCGCGCATGGCGACGATGAACGAAAAAGATTACTACGAGATTCTGGGTGTCTCCAAGGACGCCACCTCACGTGATATTCAAAAGGCCTTTCAGCAAAAGGCCCGCAAGCTCCATCCGGACGTCAACAAAGAGCCGGATGCCGAGGAAAAGTTTAAAGAGGTTTCCGAGGCCTACGCCGTGCTTTCGGACGAGCAGAAGCGTTCGCGCTACGACGCCATGCGTTCGGGCAACCCCTTCGCCGGCGCTCCTACGGCTTCGCCCTATGGCGGCGGCTACGCCGGCAGCGCGGGCTATGGCAATCCCTTTGAGGGCGGTTTTCCCTTTGGTGGCGCCTGGGGCCAGCCGCGTCGCGGGCAGGCTGCCTACAATCCCGAGAACGGCGCCAACGTGGTCGTCGATATCAAACTCGACGCCAAGGAGGCCAAGGGCGGTGCCCGCAAGACCGTCCGCTACACGCGCTTCGATACCTGTAACAACTGCGGCGGTTCGGGCTCCGTTTCGTCTGAGCATGCCCATACCTGCCCGAGCTGCGGTGGCCGCGGCCACATCGACGTCGACCTGTCCTTCCTGTTTGGTGCGGGCACGTTCCAGTCGGTCTGCCCCGAGTGCGGCGGTTCCGGTAAGGTCGTGGCCGACCCCTGCCCTGATTGCGGCGGCAGCGGTCGTACTCGCGTAACCTCCGAGCAGACGATTGAGTTTCCTGCCGGCACGCACGATGGCGACGAGGTCCGCATTGGCGGCATGGGTCATGCTGGCACCAACGGTGCCGCGGGCGGCGATCTGGTCGGCCGCGCCCATGTTGAGGCCGAGCGCTTGGAAGGCAAAGCTCGTACCGGTTTTTACCTGATGGGCATCGTGGCGCCGTTTTTGGTACTCTCGGCCATCTCGGGCGTGTTCTCGGCCTTTGCCGTGATGTGCTTTATTCCGTTTGCCATGGGCCTGTTCATGGTGCTTTCGGACGGCGTGCTTCATCGCAGCCTGCTGTGGTGGAAGCGCGGCGCGATGCAGTTTGCCAACGGTTTTGCCAACGGCTTCATGTTCGCGCTCGTGTCGGTTTGGTTCGCGAGCTGCTCGCAACGGGCCATGCTTTCGCCGTACCAAATGCAATAACATCAAACCCTCTGTTTGCGGTCGGCCCTGCTTGGGTATAGGACGCACTGTGACAATAATGAAAGTCGGAAGGATTCGGTCGTGTCGGAAAATAGGGATTACTACGAGGTGCTTGGCGTCGACAGGGATGCCGACGCGCGGACGATTAAGCGTGCGTTTCTAAAGAAGTCCCGTACCGTACATCCGGATGTTTCGGACGACCCCGAGGCCGAGGCCAAGTTCAAGGAGCTCAACGAGGCCTATTCCGTTCTTTCCGATGAGCAGAAGCGTGCTAACTACGACCGTTACGGCACTGCCGACGGCCCTGGTGGTTCGGGCTACGTCGATATCAACGATATCTTTGGTGGCATGGGCATGGACGACTTGTTCTCGTCGTTCTTTGGCGGCGGTGCCGGCGGTGGCGCCCGCAGCCGTCGTGAGCGTCGTCGCGGACGTGATATGGCCATCTCGCTTTCGGTGACGCTCGAGGAGGCGGCGCTCGGCTGCAAAAAGACGATCAGCTATGACCGCCTTGCTCCCTGCGAGGACTGCAACGGCACCGGTAGGGCAGAGGGCGCACAGGAAAAGCAGTGCGGCCGCTGCCACGGTACGGGCTATGTCACGACGGTTCAGCGTTCGTTCCTGGGCCAGGTTCAGTCCTCTTCGCCTTGCCCTGACTGCCACGGCGAGGGCACGGTTATCGACCATCCCTGCGAGACCTGCGACGGTCAGGGCCGCACGCCTTCGCACGAAAAGATCGACATCGATATTCCCGCCGGCGTTTCGACCGGTCACCAGCTGCGCGTGAGCGGCTTTGGCGAGGCTGGCCTTCGCGGCGAGCCCTCGGGCGACCTGATTGTCAACGTGCGCGTTGCCGACCATGAGCGCTTTAAGCGCAACGGTGACGACCTGTACCTGGTGAGCGATATCTCGATTGCGCAGGCTGCGCTCGGCTGCGAGATCGAGGTCGAGGGCATTATGCCCGACGAGGTCGTTAAGGTGACGGTTCCCGCCGGCGCCCAGTACGGCGACACCGTGAGCGTCAATTATTACGGCATGCCGCGCATTGGCGGCGGCGGTTCGCGTGGCCGCCTGATCGTGCAACTGCGCGTGGTCGTTCCCACCAATCTTTCCAATAAGCAGCGCGAGCTGCTCCGTGCTTTTGCCGATGAGATGGGCGATGACGTCGCTTCCGGTAAGAAGTCGGTGACCGACCGTATCAAGAGTGCCCTCGACGATATCCTCGATTAAGGAGCCCGCGTGCTCGCACCCCATATTTCCGTCGTCAACCTCGGCTGCCGTGTCAACCGGGTTGAGTCTGACCGTATCACTGCCGATCTTATGCGCCTGGGCTTTGCTATTGTGGAGCCCCAGGATGCCGATTTGATCGTCATTAACACCTGTGCCGTTACGGGCGAGGCCGAGGCTAAGACCCGTAAGGCCGTCCGTCATGCGCTGGCCCATCCAAACGAGCCCTATGTGCTCGTAACCGGCTGCGTCGTCAACCTGCATCCTGAGGAGTTGCTGGAGCTTTCGGATCGCGTTATCGCCGAGCCGTCCAAGATCGATGTCGCCGATCGTGTCTGCGAGGTGCTGGGCGTTGAGTCCGATAGTGTTCCCGCCTGCAGCGATGGTGAGGTGGTCGATGCGCTCGGTCGCTCTCGCCTGGGCGTGAAGATTCAGGACGGCTGCAACCATCGCTGCACCTATTGCATTGTGTGGAAGGCGCGCGGCCCCGAGCGCTCCGTGCCCGTCGAGTCCGTGCTCGAGCAAGTTCGCGAGGCCCAGGAGGCCGGCGTGCCCGAGGTGGTGCTGACCGGTGTGAACCTGGGTGCCTACGATGGCAAGAGCGCGACCGACGAGCACGTCGAAATCGATGAGCTGCTCGAGGCCATCATGGAGCGCACGTCTATTCCGCATGTGCGCATTTCCTCGGTCGAGCCCATGGATATCTCCGAGCGCCTGCTTAAGGTTATGGCGCGCTACCCGCAGCGTATCGCCCCGTTTTTGCACCTGCCCGTGCAGTCCGGCTGCACGGCGACCCTGCATCGCATGGGCCGTCCCTATAGTGCGGAGGCCTTTGAGGACACGGTGCGTATGATTCGCGCCAACTTGCCCCAGGCGTCCCTTTCGTGCGATGTCATCGTCGGTTTTCCTGGTGAGACGGACGAGGAGTTCGAGGAGTCGCTGGCGCTGTGCCGCCGTGTGGGTTTCTCGCGTATGCACGTGTTCCGCTACAGCAAGCGTCCCGGTACCCTTGCTGCCGACATGCCCGACCAGGTTCCGCCCGAGGTTATGGCCGAGCGCAGCCGCCGTATGCGGGCCGCCGCACAGGAGCTCGCTATTGCCGACGCTCGCCGTCGCGTGGGCACGGTCGAGCGTGCCGTGCTCGAGTATGGCGACAACCTGACGCTCGGCTCGTTCCATCATGCCCGTCTTGACGATACCTGTGGACTTACAGCCCCGTGCCTGCTCGATGTTGCTATCATCGGAGTCGATGATTCCGGCTTGGTCCATGCACGCAGGGAGGTTCATGGAAGCCTCGAAGATTAGACTTACCGTTCCCGAGGGAATTGATCCCTCGTGCGTTTTGGGCGCCGGCGACGGCGTCCTTCGCGCGCTCGAGAACTTGGTGCGCGCTCACGTGGTCGCCCGTGGCGATAGCATCGCCGTGAGCGGCGACCCGGACGAGGTCGAACTCGTGGCGCGCTTTTTCGAGCACGCTTTTCGCGAGGCGGCCGCCGGGCGCACGCTGTCTGCCGACGATGTCTCTCGCTGCCTGGCCGTCTTGCGCGACGGTGAGCACGAGGCTACGTCGCTTCGCGATGACGTGCTGCTTTCGTATCGCGGCCGCGTCATTCGCCCCAAGACGCTCGGGCAAAAGCGCTATGTGGATGCCATCCGCTCGCATACCATCACGTTTGGCTTGGGTCCTGCCGGTACCGGTAAGACCTATCTGGCTATGGCGCTCGCCGTTGCCGCGCTCAAGCGTCACGAGGTGGGCCGTCTGATCTTGACGCGTCCGGTTGTCGAGGCGGGGGAGAATCTGGGCTTTTTGCCCGGCACCCTCGAGGAAAAGATCGATCCCTACATGCGTCCGCTCTATGACGCCCTTTTTGACATGATGGATCGCGAGCGCACTGATGAGCTTATGGAGCGCGGCGTGATCGAGATTGCCCCGCTTGCCTACATGCGCGGCCGCACGCTGAGTGATGCCTTCGTGGTGCTCGACGAGGCGCAAAATACCACGCCCGAGCAGATGAAGATGTTCCTGACACGCCTTGGGTTCAACTCCAAGTTCGTGATTACCGGCGACCTGAGCCAGCGCGACCTGGTGGGTCGTCGTGGCGGTCTTGCCGACGTTGAGCAGATTTTGGGCCGTGTCGACGATGTCGCATTTTCTCACCTCGAGCGTGCCGACGTGGTGCGCCATGCCCTGGTGGGTCGTATCGTCGAGGCATATGAAGCTTATGATGACGTGCGCGAGCAGCGCCCGCGCGACCGAAAGGAGTCCCGTTGAGTGTATTGATCAGCAACGATGCCGAGCTCGATACGCTGCTCGACGCGCAGGAGGTGGAGCACATCTGCGAGGTTGTGCTTGCCGCCGAGGGCGTTGAACGTGAAGTCGAGATTTCCCTTTCGTATGTCGACGAGGACGAGATGCACGAGCTCAACCACGAGTGGCGCGGTATCGACCGCACCACCGATGTGCTCTCGTTTGAGTGCGATTCGGCCTTTGACGATGACATTCCCGCCGATGAGACGCTCGAGCTCGGCGATATTATCTTGGCCCCGCAGGTTATTGCCCGTCAGGCCCCCGGTTTTGGCAATAGCCCCGCTGACGAGTGCCGTCTGATGCTCGTACACGGAATGCTGCACCTGCTGGGCTATGACCACATCGAGGACGACGAGGCCGAGGTCATGGAGGCCCGCGAGGACGCCATCCTGCGCGATCTGTCGCTCGAGCGCGGCGAGGACCCTAAGCTAGTCCACGTCGGCCCCATCACCAACCACGCCCACGACTAGGAGCCGTCTATGATTCCCGGATCGAACAAGGACCATCCGTCCTTCTTTAAGTCGTTTTCCTACGCCATGGAGGGCTTCGTCACCGCCGTCAAGACCGAGCGCAACATTAAGGTCATGCTCGTTGCGGGCGTGTGCACCGTCATTGCCGGCTGCGTCGTGGGGCTCGACATTGCCGAGTGGGCCACGATTATCATCTGTTGTGGCCTGGTGATTCACGGCGAGCTGTGCAACACCGCTATGGAGGCCATCGTCGACCTGGCGACCCAGGAGCTCCATCCGCTGGCCAAGCGTGCGAAGGACATCGCCGCCGCTTCCGTATACGTACTTTCCATTACCGCCGCGATTGTGGGCGTGCTGGTATTTGCCCACGCGCTCGGCTTTATTTAGAAGGGGATTCCCATGTCCGACAATATGCAGCCTATCGATGAGATTTTGGATGACGAGGCCGAGGAGTTCGACCCGTTTGAGGGCATGAGCGATGAGGAGCTCGACGCCCTGTGCGACGAGGACGACGGTTCTATGGGCTTTGGTGACGTGGAGCCCGGTTTTCGCAGCGGCTTCGTGGCCCTGGTCGGACGCCCCAACGCCGGCAAGTCCACGCTGCTCAACGCCTGCTATGGCAAAAAGGTCGCCATCACCTCGCCGGTGGCACAGACGACCCGCCGTCGCATGCGCGCCGTCGTCAACCGTCCCGGCTACCAGCTGGTCTTTGTCGATACTCCGGGTATCCACAAACCCAAGGACGGCCTGGGGTCCGAGCTCAACAAGAGCGCGCTGTTCGAGCTGAACGATGTCGATGTCGTCGCGTTTTTGATTGATGCCACCAAGCCGATCGGCAGGGGAGACGCCTGGGTTGCCGAGCGCGTCAGATGCTCCCGTTCCAAGAAGGTCCTGGTGCTCACCAAGGCCGATGAGGCCGATCCCGCCCAGGTTATGGAACAGCTCAAGGCCGCCCACGAGCTCATGGAATATGACGACGAGATCGTGACGTCGTCGGTCAAGAACTTCAACGTCGATGCCTTTATCGAGACCGTTGCGCACTTTTTGCCCGAGGGTCCGCGTTGGTTCCCCGAGGATATGGGTACCGACGCTTCCGATGAGACGCTCGTTGCCGAGTTTGTGCGCGAGAAGGTCTTGCGCCGCACCCGTGATGAGATCCCGCACTCCGTTGGCGTGATCTGTGATGCGCTTGAGCAGACCAAGAAGGTGCTGCGCGTGCACGCCACCATTTACGTCGAGCGCGAGGGCCAAAAGGGCATCATCATCGGTAAGGGCGGCGAGATGATCAAGCATATCGGTATCGACGCCCGTCGCGATCTTGAGCGCATCTTTGGCACGCAGGTCTTTTTGGAGCTGGACGTGAAGGTCAAGGCCGGCTGGCGCGACGACGAGGCCCAGATTCGCCGCTTTGGCTACAACGCCGAGGACTAAGGACGCGCGGCGCGCATGGCAGGCTCCCGGACATATCGCACCAAGGTGCTCGTCCTCGACAAGACGAAGCTCAAAGAGACCGACCTGATCTTGACGATGCTTGACGAGCGGGGGCGGCAGGTTCGTGCCGTGGCAAAGGGCGCCCGCAAACCCGGCGGACGCCTGGCTGCGCGCTGCGAGCTGTTCTGTACGGTAGATATGCTGCTCGCACATGGACGGTCACTCGACGTGGTTTCCCAGGCCGAGCTTATGGAGGCGCCGCTCGGCGTTGCGCCCGATTACGAGACGACCTGCGCCGCAAGCGCGATCGCCGAGGTCGCGCGCGTGTGCTCGTTCGAGGACGCCGAGGACCCGTTTACCTTTGCTATAACGCAGCGAGCGCTTGCCCTGGTGGGCAGCGGGCTCGACACGGCGCATATGGATCTACTTGTGGCGGCATATGTCTTTAAGCTGCTGTCGCACGTTGGCTATCGACCAGATTTTTCGGCCTGCGTGCTGTGCGGAGACCCCATGCTGTCGTATTTTTCACCACAGGCGGGCGGGCTCATGTGCGGATCGTGCGCGTCGAGCGTTCCAGGTGCCGAACTGGTGTCGACCGGTGAGACCGCATGGCTGCGCGCCCTCATGTCCATGACCTTCGATGCGCTCATGGCCGAGCGAATCGACCAGCATACGGCGGCATTCCTGCTCGGGCTTTCGCATGTTTGGGCTGCGACGCACGCCGATCAGCGCCTCCGCGCGATGGAATTCATGTTGGGTCGGTGATGATGCGCAGGCGCGGGCTGCTTGTGGTAACATACCGACCTGTTGGTACCTCGACCTTGGTTGCTCGCTCCACCGGCGGCTTCCCAGTCCGAGGCGAATCGAGTCGCCCGTGGGCGACGTAAAACGAAAGGTGAAACAATGACTGTTTCCAAAGAGCGCAAGGCGGAGCTGACTGCCCAGTTCGGTAACACCCCGGTCGACACCGGCAACCCCAAGGTTCAGGTCGCCATCCTGTCCGAGCGCATCAAGGAGCTGACCGAGCACATGAAGTCCCACCAGAAGGACTTCCACACCCGTCGTGGTCTGCTCATGCTCGTCGGCCGTCGTCGTCGTCTTCTCTCCTACATCAAGAAGAACGACATCGTCGAGTACCGTGAGCTCATCAAGGCTCTGGGCATCCGCGACAACATCCAGTAGGATTTGTACATGCTAAGAGCGTCCTGCGCAGCGGGGCGCTCTTTTTGTGTAAGGGCGCGAACAATCACGCTCTGAAGCGTGGCGGGGGCAGGGGGCCCGCGTCACATGAGAAGCCCGCAGGCAAGGGGCCTGTGGGGTAAAGGAGAACAATGACACTCGTATCCAAGACCTTTGAGCTGTACGGCAAGACCTACACCTTTGAGTCGGGCGAGCTTGCCAAGCAGGCCACCGGCGCCTGCCTGGTCAAGCAGGGCGACACCACGATGCTCGACACCGTGGTCGTCTCCAAGGAGCGCAAGAACTACGACTTCTTCCCGCTGACCGTCGACTTCAACGAGAAGATGTACGCCGCCGGCCGCATCCCGGGTGGTTACCTCAAGCGTGAGGGCCGTCCCAGCGAGAAGGCCACGCTCACCGCGCGCATGATCGACCGTCCGATTCGCCCGAGCTTCCCGGACGGCTTCCGCAACGAGGTGCACATCGTCGCCACCTCGCTCGTCGCCGATCAGGTCAACCCCTTCGACGTCATCAACGTCATGGGTGCTTCCCTGGCTATGACGCTCGGTGGCGTGCCCTTCGAGGGTCCGCTTGCCTGCGTGCGCATCGGCCGCAACGTGGAGACTGGCGAGTTTATCGTCAACCCCACCTACGAGGAGCGCGAGAACTCCGATCTGGACCTGGAGCTGGGCGGCTCTGCCGACTTCATCTCGATGGTCGAGGCCGGCGCCGAGGAGATCTCCGAGGACGACATGCTCGCCGCTATGAAGTTTGGCCAGGAGGCCCTTGCTGCTTTCTGCCAGGCTCAGGACGAGTTTGTCGCCGAATGGGAGCAGGTCAACGGCCCCATCGTCAAGAAGGAGTACCCGCTCGACCAGCCCGTCGAGGAGGTCCAGGAGCGCATCTTCGCCCACTACGACGAGATGGCAGCCGCCCTTCGCGACGCCGACAAGCTCTCCCGTATCGGCAAGGTCGAGGCTCTGAAGGAGTCCATCCGTGCCGAGTTCACCGAGGAGGAGCAAGCCGCATGGGAGCGCGAGATCCCCGTGGCACTTAAGAAGCTCGAGAAGAAGGCCATGCGCACCATGGTCGTCGAGACCGGCGAGCGCGTCGACGGCCGTGCTGCCGACGAGATTCGCCCCATCATGGTGAAGGACAACTACCTGCCGCTCGTTCACGGCTCCGGCCTGTTCCAGCGCGGCCAGACCCAGGTGCTCTCCGTCCTGTCGCTCGGCATGCTCAACGAGGGCCAGCGTCTGGATACCATCGAGCCCACCGAGGGCAAGCGCTATATGCACCACTACAACTTCCCGCCGTTCTGCACCGGCGAGACCGGCCGCATGGGCAGCCCCAAGCGTCGCGAGATCGGCCACGGCAACCTGGCCGAGCGCGCTCTGCTTCCGGTTCTCCCCGACGAGAATGAGTTCCCCTACGCCATCCGCGTGGTCTCCGAGGTCATGGAGTCCAACGGCTCCTCTTCGATGGCTTCGACCTGCGGCTCCACGCTCGCCCTTATGGACGGCGGCGTGCCCATTAAGCGCCCGGTCTCCGGTATCGCCATGGGCCTGATCCAGGAGGAGGGCAAGACCGTGGTCCTGTCCGACATCCAGGGTCTTGAGGACTTCCTGGGCGACATGGACTTTAAGGTCACCGGCACCACCGAGGGCATCACCGCTCTGCAGATGGACAACAAGGCCACCGGTCTTACCTTCGACATCCTGGCCCGCGCCCTGCAGCAGGCCAAGGAGGGTCGCGCCTTCATCCTGCAGAAGATGCTCGATGTGATCCCCGAGCCGCGCCACACCACGCGTAGCACCGCTCCGCGCATCGTTTCCATCCAGGTTCCGACCGACAAAATCCGCGACGTCATCGGTTCCGGCGGTAAGGTCATCCGCGGCATCCAGGACGAGACCGGCGCTTCGGTCGACATCCAGGAGGACGGCACCGTCTTTGTCGGCGGCACCGGCGAGTCCGTCGACCAGGCCGTCGAGCGCATCAAGCTCATCATCAAGGTTCCCGAGCCGGGCGAGGAGTACACCGGTCGCGTGGTCTCCATCCAGCCCTTCGGCGCCTTCGTGAACCTGCTGCCCGGTAAGGACGGCCTGCTGCACATCTCCCGCGTCGCCAAGGGCCGCGTGGAGAAGGTCGAGGACGTCCTCAACGTGGGCGACGAGGTCAAGGTCGTCGTCATCGAGGTCGACGATCGCGGCAAGATCTCGCTCGATCGTCTTGACAAGCCCGAGGCCCCGGCTCGCGCCGAGGGTGCCTCCGAGGGCGACGGCGAGCATTTCCAGCGCCGTGAGCGTCCGCGTCGCGAGCGCTCCAAGCGCAGCGACCGCCCGCGCCGTCCCGGCGACAACGGAGGCCGCAAGCCCCGCCGTCACCACGACGCCGAGTAACAGCCGTACATAAGCAGCTCAACAAGGGCGACTCCTAAGGGGGTCGCCCTTTTGCTATTCTCGGCGGGGCCGCAGGTAAAGTTTCCTGCTCTACAGTCCTGCTCGCACGGAGAGCACATTAAGTGCTCTCCGGCTCGTGCGGAACTCGCGATAAACTTTACCCGCGGCCCCCGCCGGGAACAGCAAAAGGGCTGGTTGGTGCGGGTTTCGATTTTGTCA
>DBGFJU010000037.1:0-17296 GCA_048529485.1 Collinsella aerofaciens
CCATCGTCATCTGGTTCCTCCAGAGCTTTGACTGGCGGCTCAACATGGTCAGCGACAGTGCCAACAGCATCTTAGCCTCTGTCGGCTCGATCATTGCACCGCTCTTTACTCCTCTGGGGACCTCGATGCGTGAGGCGACAACGGGCTCGCCGTCGGCCTGGATGGGGTAGTCGGGCTCCTCAAAGGTAAGCTCGGCATGGCGGCAGCGGCGCATGCGAACCGGCGGCAACTTGGTATGGTGGCCGTCCTTGGCCGAAAGGAACATAGGCAGGGCAACCGCGCGAGGGACGGGGCCGCAGGCGTAGCAGACGTCGAGTGTGCCGTCACAGGGGTCGGCGTCGGGACAGATGCGATAGCCCGAGCCATAGGTAGGACCCAGCTGAATCGCCATGATGATCGCCCTCACGCGCTCGGCGGGCGCCTCGTCAAAGCTGACTGTCATGGGGTAGTTGCGATAGCGTAGGCCAAACTGCTCAAGTCCCGAGAGGGTGTAGAGTGGCGCGCCCGTCAAGCCGGTCTTTTTGCGCAGCTCGGTGGTGCCAAGGCCGATGGCGGCATCGATGCCGACCGAAAGCGTTTGGTCGTAGTACTCGACGATCGCCTCGCCGCAGCCGCTTGCGGGGTTCCATGAGCGAATCCGCCCGATGTCCTGACGCTGCAGCTCACAGGTGAGCAGCGCACCAAAATCCTTGCCGGAGAAATCATCGATACCGAGCGTTTGGGCAAAATCGTTGCCGGAGCCTACGGGCAGGACGGCAAGGGCGGGACGGACCGCCTCATCCTGCGTCATAAGCCCGTTGACGACCTCGTGGATCACGCCGTCGCCGCCAAGGGCGATAACGGTGCGATAGTCCGTTGCCTGGGCGGCCAGTTCCTTGGCGTGTCCCATGCGCTCAGTCAGCACCAGGTCAAACTGGGATGAGCGCGCGGTCATGTCCAAAAAGCGCTGCAGGCGCTCAGCGACCTCGCGCGCCGCACCCGACTGGGCGGCAGGGTTGGCGATGATGAGCGTGCGACCAAAATCAGTTGCGTGCATGGGGCGACTCCTGGCGTATGACGTGACGGTGCGGTCGCGCTCAGGTCGAATTGCCCCCGATTGTGGCTGCACAGCGAATACTAACGTCTACTCTATCAGGTCGTTGTGGCGCTCGATAGCATCCGCTACTGTACCGCCCTCATCCACAATAAGCGAACGGCGTTTAGGCGAGATAATGCGCTGAGCGGGATACACGCCGCGGTGGCCGCCGACGAGATAGCTGATAAACGCTACGATCACGAAGAAGCCGGCTGCCGTGCCGTGGAACAGGTCGATGGCCATCATGCAGGTGGTGATGGGTACGTTAAGGCCGGCGCAGAACACGCCGAGCATGCCCAGCGCCGCAAGAAAGCTGGGGTCGATTCCGACGAGGCAACCGATCCAACCGCCGAGCGCCGCACCGATGCCAAACAGGGGCGTGACCTCGCCGCCTTGGAAGCCCGCGCCCAGGGTAAGTGCTGTGACGACCAACTTGATGGCTGCGTCCGCCAGGGTGGTGTTGCCTGCAAATCCGGCGCCGGAAAGCCACGTGGAAAGGCCGGCGTAGTCCCAAGCGTCGAGGAGGGCATAGGCGGCCAAAACCACGAGTGCGCCGATGAGTGCGCGAACAAGGTAATTGGTGATAAAGCGACCGTACAGGCTCTTGACGGTTCGAACCGACCAGGCAAAGAGACGTGCCGTCAGACCGAAGATGATGGCGCTGATAACAACGATGACAACCGTCCGTGGTGTCATGGTGGGAACGCTGGCGATGACATTCGCTTCGTACTCGGTACCCAGGGCGAGTGATGTAAAGTAGCCGGTAAACGAGGTGACCAGACAGTAGATGCCCGCGGTGTAGTCGATCTTGCCGATAAAGCACATTTCCATGCCAAAGAACGCGCCGGCAAGGGGCGAACCGAATACGGCGCCAAAGGCCGACGAGATACCGGCGAGCATGAGGTCGTGGTGGTCATGCTTTTTGAGGTGGGCGAGGCTCGAGATGTTGCTGGCGATGGTGCCGCCAATCTGCACCGCAGCTCCCTCGCGACCGGCCGATCCGCCCGTGAGATGCGTGAGCGTGGAGCAGACGAAGGTGAGGACGGCCATGCGCATATGGATGA
This sequence comes from Collinsella aerofaciens, assembly GCA_048529485.1. Classification (GTDB taxonomy): domain Bacteria; phylum Actinomycetota; class Coriobacteriia; order Coriobacteriales; family Coriobacteriaceae; genus Collinsella; species Collinsella aerofaciens_CJ. The sequence goes on from DBGFJU010000037.1 coordinate 2,140, forward strand.
GACGTGTGCCCAGAGCGGAGTCGATGACCAGGTTGTTACCTCGTTTGGCGGCAAGGCCGTGGTTCTTGTAGACCCACGCGGTGGCCATGCCCACAACGGGAAGCAGCGCGTAGATCCACGCATGGTGCTCGCGATAGTCGGTCGCGATATTCAGCGAAGTCAAAAACGCCCAAGCGGCAACGCCCATGGCGAGCGAGACGATGACGACGAGTACGAGCAACTTGGCGCTCGCGAGTAGGTTGCGGGCGTTGCGGCGCGTGTCGGCAGCTAAGAGATGCTCGGAGCGGGTGATCTGATTCCTGCCGGCCATGATGACGTCGTTCAGGGAGAAAAAGCCGCCGTCGTCGATCGGCCGGGAATGATCCTGCGCCTCGTTTGCGCTTTCGGGTTTGTCGTTATGAGCCATACGTTCCTCTTTTAGGTTGCAACGCAAGCATTATAGAACGCGGTAAACGCGACGAGCCGGTGGGTTGGTTTCCATTCTGTTTCGCGGCCTGCAACCGACAGGTGTATTTGCGGGTACAGGCCGAGTCGCGGTCGTGCGACGGGGGATTATACTGAGACAAGCATAAAGAATCGGCGCCCCTGTTGTGCGCCGTGGCATTAAGAGGTGCATATGGCAGAGAAACTCATTCCGCTGGATGACGCACAGTCGATTGTCCTGTCGCACGTTGCTCCGACCGATCTCGTCGAGATTCCCGTGTGGCAGGCCGCCGGTCTTCCCCTGGCCGAGGACGCGGTGGCCGATATCGACATCTCGCCGTTTGCCAACAGCGCTATGGACGGATATGCCGTGCGCTCGGCGGACTTGGCGCAGGCATCTGGCGAGGCGCCGGTGACGCTCGATGTTATCGGACATGAGGCCGCGGGTCATGTGTTTGGGGACGCAATCGGCGCGGGCGAGACGGTCCGCATCATGACGGGCGCGCCGGTGCCCGAGGGTGCCGATGCCGTGGTGAAGTACGAGATCGTCGATGTGCTCGACGGTGACGGCAACGAGGGCTCGCGTGTGAGGTTTTTGGCGCCGGCCAAGGTGGGGGAGAACGTTCGCTCTGCCGCCGAGGAGGCCCATGCCGGCGAAGTCGTGATGCGTGCTGGCGAGGTTGTGACTCCGGCGGGCGCCGGCTTGCTGGCAAGCGCCGGATACGCGAGCGTGAAGGTGCACGCTGCCCCACGTGTGGGCATCATCTCGCTGGGCACGGAACTGGTCGCACCGAGTAAGGTACCGGCGCGCGGTCAGATTCGCGATTCCAACTCCTCGGCGCTGATGGCCGAGGCGCTCGATGCCGGCGCCGAGCCCGTGTTCTACGGTATTGCGCCCGACGATGAGCAGGCGATTGGCGAGCTGGTGCATCGCGCCACGCGAGAGTGCGATTTTGTCATTACGAGCGGCGGCGCCTCGGCGGGCGATTACGACTACGTGACGGCGCTCGTCCGGCGCGAGGGCGTGGTGCTGTTCGATCGCATCTCGATGCGTCCGGGCAAGGCCATCACGTTTGGCTTGCTCGGGGGTAAGCCCTACCTAGGGCTTTCAGGCAATCCGGCCGCGGCGTATGTGGGCTTTGAGATGCTCGCCCGTCCGGCGATTCGCAAGATGCGCGGCTTTGCCGAGGGCGTGCGTCCCGTGCAGCAGGCGACGCTCACGCACGGCGTGAAAAAGCGCCAGGACCGACGCTTCTTCGATCGCGCCACGGTTTTGCGCGACCCCGAGACCAGTGAGCTGTTGGTGACCGAGGCCAAGACGCAGAATTCGGCGCTGCTCGGCACGATGCAGCGGTCCAACTGCCTGCTGCGTATTGACGAAGGACCGTGCGAGCTCAAGGCGGGCGACGTCGTGGATGTCGTGCGTGTCGACCTGCCCGAGGGCACGGTGTTGTAGGAGGAAGGCTATGGAGTTGAAGATTTCGATCGTGACGTGCTCGGATACACGCGATCTTGCTCAGGACGAGGCTGGAGCCGCACTCGAGGAACTTATCGAGGCGCAGGGCTGGACGGTCGTCTCACATGTGGTCGTGCGCGACGACGCCAGCGAGATCGGTGATGCCATTGTGGAAGCTGCCGATGAGTGCCACGCCAATGTCGTGCTCACCTGTGGCGGCACGGGACTTTCGATGCGCGACGTGACGCCCGAGGCGACGCGTGCCGTCTGCGACCGCGATGTGCCGGGTATTGCAGAGGCAATCCGTGCGTACTCCATGACCAAGACACGCCGCGCTATGCTCTCGCGCGCCGTGTGCATGCAGCGTGGGCATACGCTTGTCATCAACTTTCCGGGATCCACGAAAGCGGCCCGCGAAAGCTGGGAGGCCGTGAGCGATCAGCTGGAGCATGCGGCCCAAATGACGGCGGGCGGCGGACATACCAAATAAGCGGTTTACCTGCGGCGGGGCGACCTGAACGGCTGCTCCGCCTTTGTTTTCCGCCGAAGCGACGCCGAGGTGCACGGCAACTCGAAACTATATTCTCTAGCGAGAATAATTTCTCATTATCATTATTCGCGCGGAAGTATAATCTAGTAACAGAATAAAGCCTGCGGCGGGGTGCCCGGGCATAGCGTTCGAAAGGGTTGAATATGTTCGATATGGTTTCACGCCGCGGTTTTGTCTCGCTTTCTGCTGCCGCTGCCGCCGGCCTTGGCCTTGCCGGCTGCTCGGGCAACAAGACGTCCGAGCCCGCTGGTTCCGATGCCGGCTCCGTCAAGTCTTCCTCTAAGAAGAAAGCTGTCGAGCTGCAGGTCTTTGCCGCCAACTCGCTCGAGAAGGCCCTGCCCGAGGTTCAGGAGCTCTACACCGAGCAGACCGGCACCACCTTTGCCGACACGCAGTTTAAGGCGTCTGGCGACCTTGTCGAGCAGATGCGCGCCGGTGCCGCCGTCGACGTGCTCATCACGGCTTCCAAGGGCACCATGGACGACGCCGAGGCCGCCGAGCTCGTCGACGCCGACACGCGTGAGGACATGTTCGTCAACGACCTTGTGATCATTCGCGCCGAGGGCTCCGATACCAAGGTCGAGGCCATCGCCGACGTCGCGAACCTGGACGGCAAGATCGCCATTGGCGACGCCAAGACCGTCCCCGCCGGCAAGTACGCCAACCAGGCCCTGGCCTCCGTGGGCCTCTATACCGGCACCGAGGGCGACGACGGCGAGTATGCTCCCGAGATCGCCGACAAGGTCGCCCTGGCCGACAAGGTTGGCACTGCTGCCGCCTATGTGTCCACAGGCGACTGCGTGGCCGGTTTTGTCTACAGCTCCGACATCTTCCGCTACGATGGCATCGAGGAGGCCTTCGTTTGCCCCGAGGATTCGCACAAGCCCATCGTGTACCCGGGTGCCGTTGCCGATGGCTCCGAGCACGCCGACGAGGCCAAGGCGTTTATCGACTTCTGCCTGTCTAACAAGAAGGCTCAGAAGATTTGGGCTAAGTACGGCTTTGAGCTTTCCGCGTAGTGCGGCTTGGCGCGATAATTCCATCGTTTTGTGTTTCACTCCGTCCTTGTATTCACTTGGAGCTTTTCGTGCTTAATAGATTCCGCATGTTTGTCGCCTGTGCTTTGACCTTCGCGCTTTGCTGGGTGCCGGGATTTGCGTTTGCTGGGGGCGCTGAGGACGGGGCCCAGGTTGCTGCGACCGCTCATGGGCTTTCCTACGGGATCGAGGGTTTTGAGCGGCTGGCCAAGGGGACCGCTCGTGCCATGGAGGGCCAGCCTGAGGGCTACCGGTTTCCCGTTGACGAGGACGTGGACCTTGTAGTGGCGCCTGCTGCCGATCGCGTTGTGGTGTGGATATCGCCCAAGGCGGTCGAGAAGTATGGACTGGATCCGCAGGACAACGAGTGCGTATCGGGTCTCAAGGCCCTCGTCTGTAAGCTCGACAGCGCAAACTGCATGGGAGGTGCGCAGCTAGGGGACGTGGATCTTCCTTGGTATGTCACGGCGGAAACAACGTTTGAGACCGGCGGGTATACCTATGGCTTTGACGAGCGCGGTGCGGATGGGGACCGCTATGTGGTGATTGCATCAGCCTCGGGTGATGCCAAGGGCGGCGCGCGTTGGCTTGATAGCGCTCAAATGGTAGAAGCATCGTCTGTCGCATTGCGGGATGAGCAGGGGCCCTTGGCCTCTCTGGCCTCCTTTTTGGGCGATATCGACTATCGACCGTTTTGGGTGTCCATAAAAACGAGCGGCCTTGCCCTGCTGATCTCCTTTGCGTTGGGCCTGTTCGCCGCGTGGAAGACTATGGGTACCTCGAGTCGCATCAAGGGCCTGCTCGATTCGGTCTTTACGATTCCTATGGTGCTGCCGCCCACGGTCTGCGGCTTTCTGCTCCTCATGCTGTTTGGCCGCTCGACCGGGGTGGGCCAGTGGCTTATCGCGCACGGCATCTCGATTGTCTTTACGTGGCCGGCGGCGGTGATCTCTGCCGTGGCGGTGTCGTTCCCGCTCGTCTATCGTACGGCACTCGGAGCCTTCGAGAGCCTCGACACGCAGATGCTCGATGCGGCGCGCACGCTGGGCTGGTCCGAGCGTCGCATCTTCACCAAGCTTATGATGCCGCTTGGCTGGCCCTCGATTGCCGCCGGCGCGGTGCTCGCCTTTGCCCGCGCCATGGGCGAGTTTGGCTGCACCCTGTTCTTTGCGGGCAACTACGCCGGTATTACGCAAACCATTCCCATTGCGATTTACTTTGAGTGGATGGGCGGCAACACGTCGGTGGCCCTCTTTTGGGTCGTCGTCGTGATCGTGTTTAGTTTCCTAGTCATCCTGTTCATCAACATGTACACCGCGCATTCGCAAAAGTATCGCGAGCGGGGCCTTTCCCGTGCGGAGCGCAAGCAGGCCAAAGATCTCGCCGGACAGGGCGATTCGCTCGACCCGGCGGGCGGCGATGCCTTGCGTATCGATCGCGAGGCGCTGGCCGAGCTCATGCGCGATGATGCTGCGCCGCAGGGAGGTCGATAGGTCATGTCACTCGTTCTGGATATCAAAAAGCGCTATCCCGGGTTTATGCTCGACATGCAGCTTGAGGCCGGCGAGGAGCGCGTGGCGCTGCTGGGCGCCTCGGGTTGCGGCAAGAGCTGTACGCTGCGCTGCATCGCCGGCGTGGAGACGCCCGACGAGGGCAAGATCGTCGTCAACGGCGTGATCTTCTTTGATTCGGCGGCGGGCATCAACCTGTCGCCCCAGGAGCGAAAATGCGCCCTGCTGTTCCAAAACTATCAGCTGTTTCCCAACATGACGGTGGCCGACAACGTGTGCGCGGGCGTTGAGGATGCGGGCGACGCCGCGGCGCGCAAAAAGCTTGCCGAGCGCTACCTGGGCATTTTTGGCCTGGCCGACTTTGCCGACCGCTATCCCGCGCGCCTCTCGGGCGGCCAGCAGCAGCGCGTGGCGCTTGCCCGCATGGTGGCGGCACACCCGGGCATCTTTATGTTCGATGAGCCCATGAGCGCACTCGATGCGTATCTCAAGAGTGCGCTTGAGCAAAACATGCTTGACCTGTTCGATGTATGCAACCGCACCGTGCTCTACGTGAGCCACGACATCGATGAGGCATGCCGCCTGTGCCAGCGCATCTGCGTGATGCACGATGGGCATGTTGAGGAGATCGGCTCCGTCGAGGACGTGGTCCGCCGTCCGCAGACGCTGGCGGCGCTGCGCCTAACGGGCTGCAAGAACACAAGCCGGGCACGCAAGATCGGGCCTCAGGAAGTTGAAGCCCTGGACTGGGGCATGACCTTTAACGTGGGTCGCGAGGTTCCCGATAATGTGGCGTACCTGGGCATTCGCGCAAGCTACTTCCATGTTGACAACCGTGCCGAGCGGGGTCGCAACAGCTACGACCTGCACGTGGCGCGCGTGAGCGATTCGCGTTTTGAGCGCCTGGTGCTGTTGGATGCGCCGCGGGCCGATGCGCCAACGCGTCTGCAGTGGAAGGTCAACAAATTGAGCGTACCAGCGGATGGGTTACCGCAAGAAGGCGAGACCCTGCGTATGCATTTTGATGCCAGCAGGATCCATTTGGTTTGTCGATAGCGCCGGGTAATGCCGTCGGGGATATAAGCCTCGGCGGCTTTGCCTTGCCGCTCGCCGAATGGGGAATGACAAACTCTTATCAACACAGATAATTATTTATTAAACGACGGCACACGAGGTTGTCGTACGAATGTCAACGGTGTTCGCATGGTCGACGACCGTTGATATAGTTGACCTCAACTTGTAGAGGAGGGTGCGCACATGCCGCAGACGACATACATTCGCCGCGTTGCCGCGCGTGCCCTATATATGGCTCGGAGCCGCATATGAGCAGGTATGTTCACGGCTCCGGGAGAGACGACGCACAACTAAATAACCGTCCGCAAGGCAGGTTCCCTAAAATTCCGGGTTTAGGCGCGGCTGGGTTTTCGCCACCCACCGTGCAGCAATACCGTAGCTATTCATTTTTGGTTCAAGAGGGGAACCGTTATGGCTGAAGCAATCGAAGAAGTCAAGCTGCCCAGCACGTTTGAGGAGTTCAACGAGCAGCGCAAGGCGGCGTTTATTCGCGTCAAGGATTATAAGCAGGCGGGTAATCGCCTGGTCGGTTTTCTGTGCAGCTACACGCCGCTCGAGATTATCGATGCCGCGGGGGCTGCGAGCGTGGCGCTGTGCGGCACGTCCGACGAGGTGATTCCCGAGGCCGAGAAGGTGCTGCCGGCAAACCTGTGCCCGCTCATCAAGTCTACGTATGGTTTTGCCTACTCGCAAAAGTGCCCGTTTACGTACTTTAGCGACATGATCATCGGCGAGACCACCTGCGACGGCAAGAAGAAGATGTACGAGCTACTCAACGAGCTCAAGCGCACGCACATTCTGCATCTTCCGCAGGGCCGCGACCGCGCCTACGAGCGCGAGGGCTGGTACGAGGAGTGCCGTCTGCTCAAGGAGGAGCTCGAGGGTTTCTACGGCATCACGATTGCCGACGATGACCTGCGCGCTGCCGTGCGCCGTCGCAACCGCTTGCGTGCGGCCCAGCTCGACATGTTTGCGCTGCAGGCCAATCAGCCGGCGGCTATGAGCGGCGTCGACCTGATGAGCACCATGTTTGCCGGTACGTTTAGCTTTGATATCGAGGCCTATACGCAGCAGCTTGAGCAAAAGGTCGCCAAGCTGCGTGAGACCTACGAGGCTGGAGAGCGCCCGGTTGCGGCGGACGCCAAGCGCATTCTGATCACCGGTTGCCCGGTGGGCGGTGTGATCAACAAGATCGGCCGCACCATCGAGTCCAACGGCGGTGTGGTCGTGTGCATGGATGACTGCTCGGGAGAGCGCACGGCGGCCATGATGATCGACCCGGACGCGCCCGATATCCTGCGCGCCATCGCCGACCGCTACCTGGATATCAACTGCTCGGTCATGACGCCTAACGACGGCCGCATGGAGAACACGCTGACCATGTGCGAGAAGTACCATGTCGATGGCGTGGTAGAGAGCGTGCTGCAGGCCTGCCACACCTTCAACGTTGAGAGCGCGCGCATGCAGGAGGCCGTCGAGGGTGCGGGTATTCCGTATATGAAGATCGAGACCGACTACAGCAACGGTGACATGGGCCAGATCGAGACGCGCATCGCCGCCTTCATCGAAACCCTCTAGCTTCCTCAGGCACCGGATCTTGCCCCTCAAACCGTCGCTTGCGTACCCAAAGTACGCCGCGCTCCTCTTTCGGGGCAATCTCCGGCACCTGAGAAACCTAGAGCTAAGGCGCCTGAACGCGCCGCTACCTTTGATGTTTAGATTGGGAGAGAGCCATGATAGGGATCGGGATCGATATCGGGTCTACGGCGGCTAAGGCTGCTGTGGTCGACGGGGAGGGTTCGGTGGCGTGGACGTGCGTGCAGCCAACTGGGTTCTCCTCGGTCGATGCGGCGGAGCGTCTGCGCGAGGCACTGGCAGCGGCCGGCTACGACGTGACGGCCGACGATGCTCGCGTGGTCGCGACCGGCTACGGCCGTGTCGCCGTGCCCTATGCGCACAAGGTCGTGACCGAGATTACCTGCCACGGTACCGGTGACGTGCGCCTGTTTGGCGATCACGGCACGGTGATTGATGTGGGCGGTCAGGATACCAAGGTCATCCAACTCAAGGGCGGCCGCGTGGCCAAGTTTGCCATGAACGACAAGTGCGCTGCCGGTACGGGGCGCTTTTTGGAGATCATGGCCGACCGCCTAGGTATTTCCCAGCAGCAGATGGCCGACCTGGCGCGTTCCGGCGAGCCCACCAAGATCAGCAGCATGTGCACGGTGTTTGCCGAAAGCGAGGTTATCAGCCTGATCGGTCGCGGTGAGCCGCGCGAGAACATCGCCCGTGGCGTGATCGACAGCGTGGTCTCGCGCGTGGCTACCATGGCCGGACAGGCCGCGGGCGCCCCGTACTACCTGACCGGTGGCCTGTGCGAGAACGCCTTCGTGGTGGAGCGGTTGGGCGAGCTACTGGGGTCGCCGGTGACCACCTCGCCCCAGGCTCGCTTTGCCGGAGCGATCGGCGCGGCTGTCCGCGCCGCCGCCTTGGCCTAGGGGTGTACCGCGACATGCGCATCCTCAATATCTCGGCACAAAAACCAGATAGCACCGGCAGCGGTACCTACCTTGCCGCGCTTGTGCGCGAGCAGATCGAGACGGGGCATCGCGCCGCCGTGCTTTGCGGTGCGGCGCCGGGTGATACCCAAGGCGAGCTGGACCGGCGTTCTGCCGTGTTTGCCGTGCCGTTCGAGTCGCCCGAGCTGCCGTTTCCCATCTGCGGCATGTCCGATGTCATGCCCTATCCCTCTACACGCTATCGTGACCTGACGCCTTCGATGCTCAAGGCATTTGAGCGGGCATTTGCTGCTGCAATCGATCGGGCGGTGGCTGAGTTTCGGCCCGATCTGGTGCTCTGCCATCACCTGTATCTGGTGACCGCATTGGCGCGCGAGTGCGTCCGGGGCGTGCCGGTTGTTGCCGTGTGCCATTCGACCGACCTGCGCCAGCTGCGTTCGCATGCGCTCGAGCGCGATCGCATCGTAAGTGCGGTTCGCCGGCTCGACGCCGTCTTTGCGCTCCATGCTGAGCAGGCTGAGCAGATTGGCCTGGTGTGCGGCGTCGATGCCGATCGCATCCACGTGATTGGGACGGGCTACGACCATCGCGTCTTCTGCCGCGACGCAAGCGTGGCGAGGCAGCCGGGATCGCTTGTGTACGTGGGCAAGATTTGCTTTGAAAAGGGCGTCGAGTCGCTGGTTCGAGCCGTGTCATTGCCGATTGACGATGACGTCCGCCCATCTGGCCTGGTACTTGTGGGCGGCCGCGGGGACGATGCCGAGTACGCGCGTATCGAGCGCTTGACCGCGGCCTCGGATGTGCCGGTGACGCTGGCGGGGCGCCTGGATAGCGATGGGCTCGTGCGTGCCTACCGCAGTTCAGACGTCTTCGTGCTGCCTTCGTTTTACGAGGGTCTGCCGCTCGTGACGATTGAGGCCCTCGCGTGCGGCTGCAAAGTTGTGGCGACCGATTTGCCCGGCGTTCGTCCCTGGATGGAGGCGATGCTTCCCGGTGCTCTCGTGACGTGGGTGGCGCCGCCGCGTATGACGGATGTCGACACGCCCGTGGCGGCCGACCTTCCTTTGTTTGAGCGCGCACTGGCAGATGCTATCGCGCAGGCGCTTGCGGCTCCGCCTTCGACGTTCGAGCCGTCGGCGGTCTCTTGGGAAGCGTGCCTGGGGCGTATACTTAAAGTCGTTGATTTGTTGGAAGGGGGTTCGTATGGCTGACGATCAGATTAAGCTCACGTCTATGACTGCCGCGAGCGGTTGAGCCGCTAAGCTGGCTCCCGGAGCCCTCGCCCAGGTCCTGGGCGACTTGCCCAATGTGCATAACGATAACCTGCTCGTGGGGTTCGATACCTCCGACGATGCGAGTGTCTTTCGCGTAGGGGAGAACCTGGGGCTCGTGCAGTCCATCGACTTCTTTCCGCCGATGGTCGACGACCCGTTTCTGTTTGGCCAGATCGCCGCGGCCAACTCGCTGTCGGATATCTACGCCATGGGCGGGCGGCCGAGCCATGCCATGAACCTGCTGTGCATTCCGAGCTGCCTGGGCGTCGAGGTTGCCGGCCAGATTCTGGCGGGCGGCGCCGACAAGTGCGTCGAGGCCGGCTGCTCCATCGCGGGCGGCCACACCATCAACGACGACGAGCCCAAGTACGGCCTGTCCGTGAGCGGGTTTGTCGCGCTTGACCGTATGCTCGCCAACAGCGGCGCGCGCGTGGGCGATGCGTTGCTGCTGACCAAGGCGGTTGGCTCGGGCATCATCACCACGGCCATTAAGGGCGAGCTCATCGAGCAGGACGAGGCCGCAGCCGTGTTTGACTCGATGCGTACCCTCAACGAGGCCCCGATTCGTCTGGCCGAGGGACTCGAGCTTCACGGCTGTACTGACATTACGGGCTTTGGTCTGATCGGGCATGCGTGCGAGATGGCCGAGGGCTCGGGCGTGCAGGTTGAGCTTGCGTCGGGGGCGGTGCCGCTCTTTGACCAGGTGCTCGACATGGCGCGTTTGGGCATTATCCCCGCGGGCTCCTACCGCAACCAATACTTCTTTGGCCCGCGCGTGGTTGCCGACGAAGACCTGGAGCCGGGCATGTTGGATGCGCTGTACGATCCGCAGACGTCTGGTGGCCTGCTCGTCGCGGCACCTGCTGCCGATGTGGATGAGCTTGCGCGCCGTCTGCATGCCGAAGGACGTATTGCCGCCGTCGTCGGTCGCGTGTGCGAGCCGGTGCCAGGCGGTCCTGCCGTCCACGTTGTTCGCTAGCCCGCACGTTTATGTAACTGTTTACCGTTCTCTAGAACGGTTCTTTCGAAAGGAAAAACTATGTCTACCAAAATTGAAGTCAATGCCATGGGCGATGCCTGCCCGCTGCCCGTCGTCAAGACGCTCAAAGCCCTGAAGCAGCTCGATGGCGAGGGCGCCGTGGTGACCTCGGTCGATAACGAGACTGCCGTCAAGAACATCTCCAAGATGGCGCAGGAGAAGGGCTGCACGGCCTCGGTCGAGAAGGTTTCTGACGCCGAGTGGCACGTGACCGTGGCGACCTCTGACGCCGTTGCCGTTGCCGATCCTGAGCAGGATGGCGCTGCCTTCTGCGACGCCAGCGCCGGCAAGGGCAAACTCGTCATTTCCGTCTACACCGATTGCATGGGCCGTGGCGACGACGAGCTGGGCCACAAGCTCATGAAGGCGTTTATCTTTGCCGTGACGCAGCAGGAGGAACTGCCCGCGACCATGCTGTTCTACAACGGCGGCGCCAAGCTCACCGTCGAGGGCTCTCCGGTGCTCGACGACCTTAAGGGACTGGCCGAGCAGGGCGTCGAGATTCTTACCTGTGGCACCTGCCTCGACCACTATGGCATTAAGGACCAGCTTGCCGTGGGCGAGGTCACCAACATGTACGTGATCGTGGAGAAGATGGAGCAGGCCGTGCGCGTCGTGCGCCCGTAGCGTATTGGTTGGAGTTGCCATGAGGGAGAAGCGCCCGGCGCTTGTCATCACGTTTCCTACCACGGCGGCCGCCATGGGGTGCGAGTCCCTGTGCATCGAGCGCGGCCTTCCCGGGCGAACGATTCCCGTTCCCGGGGAGGTCGCTGCCGGCTGCGGTCTGGCGTGGAAAGCGTTGCCTGTCGATGAGGAGCTGCTGCGCGGCGAACTCGCCGCGGCAGGCGTCCCCACCGAGGGCTTCACCGTGATTGATATGTGGGAGGTCGTGCGATGATCTACCTGGATAACGCGGCGACGACCATGCACAAGCCGCAGACGGTCATCGATGCCGTGGTGCAGGCGATGTGCTCGCTCGGCAATGCCGGACGCGGTGCAACGTCGGGTGCGCTCGACGCGGCCCGCACCGTTCACGGCTGCCGTGCCAAGCTTGCGCGCCTTTTTGGTTGCCCGAGGGCGGACCATGTGTGTTTTACGCCCAACTCCACGGCGGCACTCAACACCGCCATCAACGGGGTGGTGCGCCCCGGCGACCGCGTGGTCTCGACGGTGCTTGAGCACAACTCGGTGCTACGTCCGCTCAACCGCCTGGCGGCAGAGCAGGGTGTGACGGTTGAGCATGCGGGTTGCGATGCGAGCGGCGTGCTCGACTACGACGAGCTCGAGCAGCTGGTCACGCCGGGCACGCGTGCTGTGGTGGTGACGCACGCCTCCAATGTGACCGGCAACGCGGTCGACATTGCACGCGTAGCTGCCATGGCCCATGCGGCCGGTGCGCTCGTGATCGTCGATGCCTCGCAGTCTGCCGGCACGGCGCATATCGATATGCAGGCCATGGGGCTCGACGTCGTGTGCTTTACCGGCCACAAGGGGCTGATGGGCCCGCAGGGCACCGGCGGTCTGGCCGTGGCGGAGGGTGTCGACGTGGCGCCCTGGGCCATGGGCGGCACGGGCGTGCACAGCTTCGATGCACTGCAGCCGCTTGAGTGGCCCACGCGCCTGGAGGCGGGCACGCTCAACGGTCACGGCATCGCGGGACTTTCCGCGGGTCTCGACTTTATCGAGGCCCAGGGTGGAGTCGAGGCGATTGCGGCACACGAGCGAGCACTGGCGGATCGCTTCCTTGCCGGTGTGCGCGAGATTCCGGGGATTAAGCTCTATGGTGCCTTTGACCAGCCGACGCGCTCTGCGATCGTGTCGCTCAACGTGGGCGATATCGATTCGGCCGAGATCTCGGATGCACTCATGCAAGGGTGGGGGATTGCGACGCGCCCCGGCGCCCATTGCGCTCCGCTCATGCACCGTGCGCTGGGGACCGAGCGTCAGGGTGTCGTTCGCTTCTCGTTTGGGTATTTCAACACGGACGAGGAAGTCGACACCGCGATCGACGCTTTGTGCGATTTAGCCTGCTAAAGCTTCTAGACCGTTTATACTTGCGGGACGGGTGTTTTTGCCCGTCCCGTTTTTGTTTCAACCCGAAAGGTGGACCCATGGCTTCATCCGCCCCGCGCGGTCTGCGCTCCGACCATGTCGTCACCGTCGGCATCGCCCTATTCTCGATGCTCTTTGGCGCCGGCAACCTCATTATTCCGCCACTGCTGGCGCTGCAGGCAGGTTCTGCCACGCCGGTCGCCATGCTCGGCTTTCTCATCGCCGCCATCGGCCTGCCCGTCATGGGCTTTATCGCCGTGGCGCTTGCCGGAACGGCGCGCGAGCTTGCCGGCCGCGTGCACCCCAAGTTCGGTGAGTTCTTTGTCGCGGCGGTCTATTTAGCGATCGGCCCGTGCCTGGCCATTCCGCGTACGAGCTCCACGGCCTTCGAGATGCTGGTGCCACTGCTGCCCGAGGGCGTCTCGCTTGGCACGGCTCGCCTGGTGTTTGCCGTTGGCTTCTTTGTCGTCGCGTTTGCGCTCACGCTGCGTCCGAGCGTCATCACGCGCGTACTCGGTCGCATTACGGGCCCCGCGCTCATTGCGCTCATCGTGCTGGTCGTGGGTGCTGCCGTAATCTCGCCGCTGGGACCGGCTGCTGCGCCTCAGGCTCCCTACGATGCTGGCGCCGCCGTGCAGGGCTTTTTGACCGGCTACCAGACCATGGACCTGCTCGCGTCGCTCGCCTTTGGAATTATCATTGCCGAGACCATCCACGAGCTGGGCGTTACCGATGACAAGCGCGTGGCCTTTGAGATTTCGCGTTCCGGTGTGATCGCCGGCGTGCTCATGGCCATCATCTACTGTGGCCTGGCGCTTGCCGGCATGCAGCTCGGCACGGTTATGCCCGATGCCACCAACGGCGCCGCGATCCTTGCGCGTTCGGCCTCTATGCACTTTGGCCTAGCCGGCACGGTCGTGGTCTTTGCGATTTTCTTCCTCGCCTGCATGAATGTGTGTATTGGCCTTATCAGCTGCTGCTCGCGTTACTTCTGCGAGACGTATGTGGTCGAAGGGGGAGCGGAAGCTTCCGAGGAGGTCATGCGCCGCCCCTTCGCGATTCTCGCCTTTGTGTTCGCAGCGTTTTCGTGCGTGCTCTCCAACGTGGGTCTCGACGTGATCCTTATGTTCTCGGTGCCTATGCTCAATGCCCTGTATCCCGTTGCCATTGTGCTGGTACTGATGGGCCTGGTGCACGGCTTTTGCGACGCGCATCCGCAGGTGTGGGTCTGGGTCGGCGGCGTTGTCGCGGTACAGAGCGTAATCACTTCGGTCCGCGATGCGTTCTTTGCTGGCGCGTGGCTGCCGTTCGATGCGTTGCCGCTGGCAGATATCGGCGCTGCGTGGGCGCCGGTTGCTGTGGTCGCGTTTGTGATTGGTCTGGTTCATAGCCAGTTTGTCGCACATTCGAGGAGCTAGGGTTTCTGCGCTTGCACAGGCGGGGAGTCTCCCCTATAATTTCCTTCGCTTTGGGACACGCAAGGTTTATGCCTTAGCTGCTCAACACCTTCGGGACGTGGCGCAGTTTGGTAGCGCGCCTGCTTTGGGAGCAGGATGTCGCAGGTTCAAATCCTGTCGTCCCGACCATATCTTGCGGGCGTAGTTCAATGGTAGAACCCCAGCCTTCCAAGCTGATGACGCGGGTTCGATTCCCGTCGCCCGCTCCATAGGATAGTTTTAACGGCTTTGGCTCCATTTGGTGTCAGAGCCGTTTTCATAAGCGTGCCGGGCGACGGGAATCGAACCCGGCAGGGTGCGAAGTTGAGAAAATGCGTGAGTATTTTCCAGCGCAGCACGCAAGGGCCAATGGCCCGCAGCGAAACAAGGGCTTGCGAAGCAAACCCTTGGACTTCCCGTCGCCCGCTCCATAAGATAGACGAATGGCTCTGGTTCCTTTTGGGACCAGAGCCATTTTCGTAAGTGCACGGGGTGACGGGAATCGATGCCGTCCCACCTAAGTTGCGGTGAAATACGGGCTGTCGTTTGGCTTTTGCGAACCCATTGAAGGCCGGGGTAGCTAATTTGGGACGGGGCTGTTTTGACTACTCTAGCGATAGGCTGGCAAATGTGGTCAAAAAAGCCCTGTCCCTAAATGACTGGTTGGAAGATAGATTGCAAAATAAGATAAAAGAAACAGAGCCTTGTTTCGATCAATAAAGCCACTGATTCTCTGACGAAGTTCTGGTTTCATAATATCCATCCTTTCTATAATAAATAGCAGTA
>DBGFJU010000038.1:0-18270 GCA_048529485.1 Collinsella aerofaciens
TTCGCCGCCGACTTGTAGCCGTGGCCTCGCTCGAAGAGCCCGATCGCCGCCTTCCTGGCCTCGATGTCGTGTTTCACCCTCAAGTCGACTCGCATAAAAAGCCTCCCATTTCTCATGTCCAAGAAATGGGAGGCAGTTCAGGAAGCCGTCGGGCGCGTTTTTGATGTATCGATTGTTAGTCGAGGCAAGTCCAGTTGACGGGGGTCGAGCCGTGCTGTTCGAGTAGCCGATTGGCAGCGGAGAAGGGGCGCGACCCCATAAAAGCGGGGAGTTCTGCTGTGGCACGGTTGGCCGAAAGCGGCGAGGGGTGCGTGGAGGCCAGGCAGAACTTGTCGGTTGCCTTGCCCGCACCAGTTGCGACGAGCTTACCTTCGACCATCTTCTGGGCAAAGCGGCCCCATGCCAAAAAGACTACCGACTGGGGCAGCTGGCAGCAGCGTTCGATAACGTAGTCGGTGAGCGTGCTCCAGCCCAGTTTGGCGTGCGAGTTGGCGGCATGCTCGCGCACGGTGAGCGTGGTGTTGAGGAGCAGAACGCCCTGTTGTGCCCATGGGGTTAGGTCTCCCGTGGCGGGAATGGGGCAGCCCAGATCGGCTTTGAGCTCCTTATAGATGTTGCGCAGGCTCGGCGGCAGCTTGGTTTGCGTCGCGGGGACCGAGAACGACAGTCCCATGGCCTGGTTGGGCCCGTGATAGGGGTCTTGACCCAAGATGACAACTTTGACCTGGTCGGCCGGCGTGTAGGCGAGGGCATTGAGGATGTCGTCTTGTGCCGGGTAGATAGTCTGCTCGGCACGCAAAAGGGCGATGCGCCCGAGCAGCTGGTTCGTAGTGTCACGTACCGGCTGCGGCGCATCGCCCAACCAAGTTGCTATGTTGCGGTCGCGGGTCGCGGCGTCCATGGGGCTCCTTTACGTCAGATGCTCTGTCGGTATCTATTGTAAAGGCGCACCGGTTGCCTTTATGCCACGGCTGTATGAAGAGTGGGGTCTACGAGACGTGCTCGGGCGCTCCCGCCATGCGAGCCTGTCCATGTGCGCGAAGGCGTGGAAGCTCGACGGTTGCCACCATGACGCCGGTGAGGATGAGGGCGGCGCCAAAGAAGGCGATGGGGCTCAGGACCTCGCCGACTAGGAAAAACGAGAAGACGGCGGAGCAGACCGGCTCGAGCGAGAAGGCAAAGCCGGTGGTCTCGGCGGGCACGTGGGGCTGCACGAGCGTCTGGGTGATAAAGCCATAGGCAGAGCAGATGAGTGCGAGCGCGACGACGACCACAATCTCGCCCGGCGTACTGGGAAGTGTGAAACCGCCAAAGACGCATGCGGCGATGCCCGAGAACAAGCCGCCGAAGCCCAGCTGCCAAACGCCCAGAGCAAGTGGGTCGACATCTTCGACAAAGCGCTTCGCCACAATGATGTGGCCGGCGTAGACAAAGGCGGAGAGCAGCATGATGATCGCGCCCGGGTTCAGGCTGGTAAAGTCGGCGCCCGAGAGCAGCAGCATGCCGCAGGTGACGATGGCGGTGCCGACGAGCACTTTGCGCTCGGGGGCGCGACGCAGCAGGGCGGCGTTGGCAAACGGTACGATCACGACCGTCAGGCTCTGCAAAAAGCCGGCAGTGGAGGCAGAGGTGAGGCTGGAGCCCAGGCACATGCAGGTGAGCTCGGTTGCCATAATGGCGCCGATGATGGCGGCACGGACCATAAGGTCGCGGTTGATGCGGAACGCGCGCTTGTGGAAGAGCAACAGGCAGGCCACAAAGGCGATGATGCAACGTAGCGCGACGATGCTCGTGGCGTTCATGCTGTCCATGCCGATCTTCATGAGGGGATACGAAAAGCCCCATGCGACGGGAACGGAAAATGAGAGCGCGATTGCTTTTTTGCGACCCATGGGACTCCTTTTGTTACAGAACGGTTTCGTAAAAGGATTCTGCTCCCAGATGTGGATGTAGTAAAGCGAATGTATCTTCAGTATGATTAAGAAATACTAATGTTGACAGAAAAAGCCATGGCAAAACGTTTTACAGCTACATCGATGTGGAGGCACGATGGCATCGCGGTATCAGATTGTTTGTATGGTAGTCGACTGCGGCAGCCTGAAACGCGCGGCCGATGAGCTGGGCTATACGCAAAGTGCGGTGAGCCAGGCCGTCAAAGCGCTCGAGCGCGAGCTGGGTACCACGCTTATCGAGCGCGGTAAGCAGGGCGTTTCGCTTACGCGCGACGGTAAACAATATCTGCCGTATCTGCGCCAGATCGTGACTGCCGAGGCTGATCTCGAGGGCAAGCGCCAGGAGCTGCTGGGGCTCTCCTCGACCGATATTCGCATCGCGACGTTTACCAACGTGAGTCGAACCGTGTTACCGCGCGTGATCCGCGACTTCGGAGCCCTGCACCCGGGCGTACGCTTTACCCTCAAGCAGGGCGACTACACGCGCAACGCCCAATGGGTGCACGACGGCGTAGTGGATTTTTGCTTTACGGCACGTGGGTTTACCGCAGGGCTCGAGAAGCGCGTGGTCTATCACGACGAGTTGGTGGCGCTGTTGCCTGTCGCGCATCCGCTGGCGGCAAAGGAAAAGGTGACGCTCGCCGACCTGGCTTCCGAGCCGTTTGTGCTTCTGGATGAGGGTGAACAGAGCTTGGTGCTCGATGCATTTGCGGCGCATGGGCTGTCGCCGCACGTGACGAGCGAGGTCACCGACGACTACACCATCATGGCGATGGTGGAGGAGGGCCTAGGCGTGAGCATGCTCTACCGTCGTACTGTGGAGGGCATGCGAGCCGATATTCGTGTGCGGCCCATCGTGCATGCCCCCTCGCGCGACGTGGTGGCGGCCTGGCGCAGCTGGGACACCATGCCTATCGCCACGAGGCGCTTTATCGACTATATGAGCTCGCATATTGTCAATTAATGACTGGCGTAGCGTTGAGTGCGGTGTTTAGCGGGCTGTCGTTTTGGCTTGGGTGGCGCGATAGGTGCGTGCCGGGTGGCAGAGTAGCACCGCCACGACCATAAAGAACGCCGTGGTGCCCAGGCTGATGGGGTAGACCATCATGATGTTCGCAAAGGTGCGGAAGTGCGGGAACACGCAGAACACCCAATAGAAGCGGATGCCGCAGACGCAGATCATGGTGATGAGGGCGGGCGTGAGCGAGATACCAAAGCCGCGCAGGTAGCCCGACATGTTTTCGTAGAACATGCTAAAGGCGTACGCCGGGAAGATCGAACACACGCGGATATAGCCGATCGAGACGATGTTGGGGTCGCTGTTGAACAGCGACAAGATCTCGCGCCCCAGGCCAACAATAACGATAATCGTGGTGAGCGCGACGATACCGCCTTCGACTAGGCAGACCTTGAGCGTTTTGGTGCAGCGGTCGATCTGGCGGGCACCGTGGTTTTGTCCCACAAAGGTGGTGCAAGCCTGGCTAAAGCTGTTGAGCAGGTTGTAGCACACGTACTCCAGGCTCATAGCGGCGCTCGAGGCTGCCATGACCTCGGTGCCCAGGCTGTTGATGGCAGACTGGATGATGATGTTGGCGACGGCAAAGACGGCGCTTTGGATGCCGGCGGGCAGGCCGATCTTGACGATGCGCTTGAGGGCGACGGGGTCGATAGCCAGGTCGCGTGGGGTGACGCGGACGACGGAGTCGGTCTTGAGCAGGCGGATAAAGAGCGTAGCGGCGCTGACGGTGTAGGCGATGGCGGTGGCGATGGCGACGCCCGCGACGCCCCAGTGGAGTACGGGGACAAAGATGAGGTCCAGGCCAATATTGAGGACGGTGGACACGGCAAGCGCCTGCAGCGGCATGCGGGTGATTCCGACGGAGCGGAAGATCGCGGCCTCAAAGTTGTAGAGCAAGATCGAGGGCATGCTGAGCAAAAAGACGCGCAGGTAGAGTGAAGCGAGCGGCATGGTTTCGGCGGGAACGTTGAGCGCGGCGAGCATGGGCTCGGCAAAGATCTCGCCCAGCGCGATGACGACAAAGCCCACGAGCGCCATTAAAATCGAGGTATGGACGGCGCGTTTGACCATGTTCTGATCGTTGCGGCCGATGGCGTTGGCGATGACCACGTTGGAGCCAAGCGACATGCCAATAAACAGGTTGAGCATAAGACTGGTAAGCGGAACATTGGAGCCGACCGCCGCCATGGCGAGGGTTCCCTGGTCGCCCGAGAAGTTACCGATAATGACCGTGGCGATGAGGTTCGACAGCTGCTCCAAGATGCTCGTGGCGGCCACGGGGAAGGCGAACAGGGGAATATTGCGCCACAGCGAACCGGTGGTCATGTCAATGTGCTTAGATACGGTGTCAGCCATGTGCTCTCAATCTCTAACATGCTATTTCGTGCTTATTTGCGCAGACGATGATACTCCTAATGCAACCAGTCGGCACTTAGGGACGTTCCTTTTCTGTCGGCAGCTGGGGACACTCCTTATCTCTTCTAACTAGTCATTCAAGAACGTCCCCAATGACTAGGTGGGGAAGGCGTGCGACAATGGTGGGCGTTGTGTAGTCCGCGCTAAGGAGTTGCCATGTTGTTGTGTCCCGTTTGCCATGAGCCGTTGGCGGACAATGAGCGCGGTGCTGCATGCGCGGGCGGACACCGGTTTGACCGTGCGCGCGAGGGCTATCTGTACTTACTGCGCTCGTCCAAGAGCGGCGACTCCATGGGTGATCCCAAGTCGCAGGCGCGCAGCCGTCGTGACTTTCTGAACCGTGGATACTACGCGCCGTTGCGCGATGCGATGATCGAGCTGGTGCGCAAGCAGGTGTCTGGGTGTGCTGCGTCTACGAATGGCCCCATGACGCTGCTCGACATTTGCTGCGGCGAAGGCTACTACACCAGCGCCATGGGCGCGGTGCCGGGCGTGGATGCTTACGGCTTTGACCTGGGCAAAGAGATGGTGCGCCTTGCCGCCAAGCGCGGCGATGCGACCTACTTCGTGGCCAACATGAAGGACATCCCCGTGGCCGATGGCGCCTTCGATATGGTGACCGAACTCTTTGCTCCCTTTAACGAGCGCGAGTTTGCCCGCGTGCTGGCGCCAGAGGGCTCGCTCTATACCGTGGTGCCGGGTGCTCGTCATCTCTTTGGGCTCAAAGAGGTGCTCTACGATACGCCATATCTCAACGATGAAAAACTGCCGAAGACCACCGGGCTCGAGTTGGTCGGAACACAGCGGGTGTCTGCGAATATTACGCTTCAGACCCAGGCCGATATCGAGGCGGTGTTCCAGATGACGCCGTACTACTACCGCACGCGCCCTGCCGACAAAGAGCGCCTGGCAAACTTGGACACCCTTCAAACCGACATCGACTTCATCATCGCCGAGTACCGCCACAGCTAACCTACCAATAAGGGACAGGTTTATTTTGGTAGGTTTTATCTGGGCAAACGTAAAGGGCCGACCGCGGAGATGCGCGATCGGCCCTTTTTAGTTGCTTGGCTGCAGAGGTTACGAGAAGCGAGCGCTTACAGGCGGTCCTTGTTCTCGGCCTTAACGGCGTGCGCCTGCTGAACAAAGAACAGGTCGTACACCACGATGACAAAGGCGACGATATTGACGGAGCTGCCGCCGAGCGCGGGAAGCGTGAGCACGGCCTGCGCAATCGTGGCGATTGCGGCAACGATGCCGAGCTTAAACGCGCCATCCACCTGCGAAGGCTTGTTGGCGCCCTTGATGCCCGCAACACCTGCGGCAAGATCGACAACGCCCTTGGCGACAAGCACGATCGCGGCGAGCATGGCGTTCGACCCGTACGTGGAATCGAGGTTGCCACTGGCGATACCGACGCCGGCGGTGACGAGGCTGGCGATGCCCAAAACAAAGTAGATGAGAGCAAGGATTTTGAGAGTCTTGCGAGTGAAGCTCATGGCTGGTCCTTTCGATACGAGTACGCCAACTTGGCGCACCCAATGTACTGCACATATGGTGAAGCACATTGTAGTTCAACGCAGCGATGCATGCGCCTGAAAGCGCTTTGAGCCCGCGCGGCCCAACCCAACCTTTCAAAAGGGAAAGCTGGACGTAAGCCAAATCGATGGCAGCTCATGTGCGGTGCTGAGATGATGAGGCCGTAACAAGGAGCTGGTCTCAAGGAGGAGCCATGATGTACGGAGCAGGGCAAGTGCGTGAGCCGCGGTCGTTGGGAAGGCGCATGGGTGATTCCGTGATCGCTGCTGTGTGCACGGGATTGATGGCGGTGCTTTGCATTGGGATGCTGTGGGCCATGTCGCATGTGGGACAATAGCGGACGGTTGGGTGCCGACATAAACGGTGCCCTGCGTATTCGTTTTGCTTGTTAAGGAGTGTCCATGGGCGTCGTCGATCCCTTATCTGTTGCTCGGGCCGCGGGGCTTGAGCTGATCGGGAAGCCCGAGGGCCTCACGCTCACCGACGGCACGATGGAGCTGCGCGCCGATTTTGGCCGCATGCTGCCGCGACTCAAGCAGGGCCGTCTGCAGCAAGAGCTGTTGGTAAAGGCTGCGCGCACAAAGGGCATCGAGCGACCATGGGCAATTGACGCCACGGCAGGCTTTGGCGAGGATTCGCTGCTGTTGGCGGCCGCGGGCTTTACCGTCGATCTGTATGAGCAGGACTGCGTGATCGCGGCGCTGCTCCAGGATGCCCTGGATCGCGCGGCAGATGATCCGGCACTTGCGACAGCCGTGACGCGCATGCGCTTACATGCGGGCGAGGACAGTATTGCCGGCCTTTGCCATGCAGCTGAGCTGATCGGGCAGGGCGAACTCACCGCTCCCGACGTGGTGTATCTGGACCCCATGTTTCCCGAACGCACCAAGAGCGCGGCGGTCAAAAAGAAGTTCCAGCTCCTACATCATCTGGAACAGCCATGCGCCGATGAGGAGACGCTGGTCGAAGCTGCGCTTGCGGTGCATCCGCGCAAGGTCGTTATCAAGCGGCCGGTGAAGGGGCCGCTGCTTGCCGGCGTTAAGCCGAGCTATCAACTTGCGGGCAAGGCCGTTCGATACGATGTTTTGGTGCCGCCGCGCCCGTAGCTTGCGTGCGATGGCTGGCGCTCCGTCAGTGCCGTGCCGATGTGGGGTCTATTTCCAAGGGTGCGACGTCAGGTGCCAGCCGCCGCAGTATTCGCATTTGTAGCAGGCTAAGCCGTGTCGCCCGCGGTTTTCGCAGTCGGCCATAACGGCCTCGGCCTCGGCGCGCGTGTCGTAACGGTTTTTGCGCTCGCACGACTTGTAGCGCCAGGCCTCATCGCGCTCGGCGTCCAGGGCGTCGCGGCGCTCGTCCTCGCGTGCAAACAGGTCGCTCATATCGCTGCCGGTGGCAGTGCTCAAAAACTCGCTTTTTGCTTTTGACCAGGCGGCTCGCTTTTTGCTCCCCATCTGCATCGCGCCCCTCTCCAAACGTTGGTATCATTGCCCAATCAAAGTGATACCAATAAACGTGAGGTCGCCGCGTGATGATCAGAAAAACCCTCGATACCGACATTCCCGCTGTCATGGCTATCTATGACGCGGCCCGGGCCTTTATGCGCGCGCATGGCAACGCCACGCAGTGGCCCGAGGGCACGCCTTCTGCCGAGCAGCTGGCTGCCGATATCGCCGCCGGTGGCAGCTATGTGTGTGAAGTCGACGGCCGCGTGGTGGCGACGTTTGCCTTTTTACCGGGCCCAGACGAGTGCTATGACGTAATTAAAGACGGCCAATGGCGTAGCGACACTCCGTACGCCGTGCTGCACCGTGTGGCATCCGACGGCACCGTGCACGGTATCGCGGCTGCGATGTTTGCCTTTGCCAAGGAGCGTGCCGATCACCTGCGCATCGACACGCATCAGGACAACCTGCCCATGCAGGGGGCGAGCATCAAGGCGGGGTTTGAGCGCGCCGGCATCGTGTATGTGTCGGACGGCACACCGCGTGTTGCGTTTGACTGGCTGCGCGAGGCATAAGAGCGGGGACGCGTATCAACAATTCGCGCGAACGAAAATGGCCTCGGGTGGGGCCATTTTAGTTCGCTGCCCTGTTTTGAAAGCCGGCTTTCGCAAGGCGCGAACCTACGAAAATCGCCGCGCGGCAACGCGGGGCGATGAGCTCGGTCGGGGGATAGGGCCCGCTTCGCCCGCCGGCCCGTAAATTGTATCATCCAGTGTGGAACGAGGATGCCTGTTGCCGCGTGTGATGGGCTTGTATATAAGAGGAGAGCCATGTCGAAGCAAGCGGTCGTTGGAATCTTGGCGCATGTCGATGCCGGCAAGACCACGTTGGCCGAGGCCATGCTGTTTAACGCGGGCCGTATTCGCAAGCGCGGCCGCGTGGACGATGGCGATTCGCATCTGGATACGAACGAGATCGAGCGCGAGCGTGGCATTACGATTTTCTCGTCGCAGGCCGTGCTCGACCACGGTGATACCCACGTCATGCTCGTGGATGCGCCGGGGCATGTCGATTTTTCTACCGAGGCGGAGCGCACGCTGCGCGCACTCGACTACGCGATTTTGGTTGTGGGCGCCAACGACGGCATGCAAGGGCACACCGAAACCCTGTGGCGCCTGCTTGCGCGCTATGACATCCCGACGTTCATCTTCATCAACAAAATCGATTTGGAGAATCCCGGTCGCGATGTTTTGCTGGCACAACTTGGGCAACGTCTTTCCGAGGGCTGCCTGGATGCCAACGAACTGCTGGCGGGCGGCGCCGTTCAGGAGGACGCTGCTGCGTTGGACGAGGCGGCGCTCGAGGAGTTTCTTGAAGCGGGCGAGCTTTCTGTCGCAACGCTGTCGCGCATGGTTGCCGAGCGCAAGCTCTTTCCCTGCTTTGCGGGCTCGGCGCTCAAGGACCAAGGTGTGGACGAGCTGTTGGATGGTATATGCGCGCTGATGCGCGAACAGGCGTGGCTCCCGGAGTTTGCCGCCCGCGTCTATCGCGTCAGCCGCGGGGACCGCGGCGAGCGCTTGGCTTGGGTTAAAGTGACCGGCGGCACGCTGCATGCCAAACAGGTGATTAACGGACGTTCCGGTGCCGAGGCATGGGAGCAGAAGGTCGATCAGGTACGCATCTATAACGGCGAGAAGTATGAGCTTGCCCAAGAAGTTGCTGCTGGCGGCATTTGTGCCGTGACGGGCCTTGCGCACGTTCGCCCAGGGGACGCCCTGGGCGCGGAACCCGCGTGCGATGCGCCCGTCATTGCGCCGGTCCTCACCTATACGGTGCTTCCGGGCGAACACGATGTCCATGCGGTGTTCAAAGCATTGACTGAGTTGGCGGACGAGGATCCCATGCTCGGCGTAAGCTGGAATACGCATCTTGAGCAGATTCATTTGCAGTTGATGGGCGCCGTGCAACTCGAGGTCGTGCAGCGGGTGTTGGCCGATCGCTTTGGCCTTTCGGTTGCGTTTGAGTCTGGCGGCATCCTCTATAAGGAGACTATTTCGCAGCCGGTCGAGGGCGTGGGCCACTTTGAGCCACTGCGTCACTATGCTGAGGTGCATCTACGTCTGGAGCCGTTGCCGGCGGGCTCGGGCGTGCAGTTTGGTACCGTGGCCTCGACCGACGAGCTCGATCTTAACTGGCAGCGTTTGGCACTCACCAACGCCATGGAGCGCGATCACCTGGGCGTGCTGACCGGCTCGCCCATCACCGATGTGCGCATTACGCTCACGGGCGGCCGTGCGCATGCCAAACATACCGAGGGCGGCGATTTTCGCCAGGCCACGTACCGCGCGATTCGCCAGGGTTTGATGCAGGCGCGCGAGGCCGGCGCGGCGGTGCTGTTGGAGCCGTGGTATCGCTTTGAGCTCGAGGTGCCGGGGGAGTGCGTGGGTCGGGCGCTCTCGGATGCCACGCGCATGGGTGCCGAGTACGAGCCGCCGACGATGGCGGGAGACCGGGCGAAGCTTGTGGGCCGCGTGCCGGCATCCGAGGTGCAGGATTACGCGCTGGAGGTGGCTGCCTACACGAGTGGTCGCGGACATTTGTACCTAGAGTTCGCCGGCTATTCGGCTTGCCATGATGCCGAGCGCGTAATCGAGACGGCCGCCTATGAGCCCGAGGCCGATCTGCCCAACACGCCCGACTCGGTCTTTTGCTCTCACGGCGCCGGTTACACGGTCAAATGGTACGACGTGCCCGTCGCGGCGCACGTAAAGATCGATCCCGCCACCTTCTGCCCCTGGCGAGCAGCAGACGCCGAGTTTTTCGGCCACATATGACAAATGGACGGCTCCTTTGTCATATGCTATTGGTATAACTCGGTATAAGTTGGTATAACTATTACCAGGGTTTGCCAATCCGAGGAGGCCGACATGAATCCAAATCCCTTTAAGCCCACGGCTGGCAAGCGGCCTCCGATACTCATCGGCCGCGAGTCGGTCATCGAAGATTTCGAGGAAGGGCTCGATAACGGCGCCGGAGCGCCGGGCAGGCTCATGCTCATTACGGGAAACCGCGGCTGTGGCAAGACGGTTCTCCTGCGGGAGCTGCAACGTCTAGCCAATGAGCGCGGATGGGCGGTTGTCTCCGATTCCGCTTCGCTTGGCTTATGCGATCGCTTGGCCGACGCGCTTCGCTCGAATAAACCCGTTGTGACGTCAATGGAGCTCGGTCCGTCGTTTGGCCGGATGTCGGTCGAGGCGGCGCGGGCAAAAGGCGAGACGTTGCGCGGGCTGGTCAACGAGCGCCTCAAGAAGCTCGGTCCAGGCAAGGGCATACTGTTTGCGATTGACGAGGCGCAATCTGCGTCTATCGAGGAGCTGGCGGCTCTTGCCGTTCTCTATCAGCAAGTGCTCGGAGACCAGGATGCCACGGGCTTGTCAGATAGCGACCAGCGCGGTCTTGCGCTGGTGTTCGCCGGCTTACCCAGTATGGTTGACGATCTGCTCGAAGAGCCGAGCGTGACGTTTTTGCGGCGTGCCCAGCAGCGTACGTTGGGGGCGATTTCTTTGCCCAAGGTGCGCGATTCATATATCCAGACGGTCAAAGACGCTGGTCTTTACGTTGACGCGGAGACGGCGGACCTTGCGGCACGCAAGAGCATGGGGCATCCCTATATGGTTCAGCTGGTGGGCTATTACATGTGGCGGTCTGCTTTCCGGCGTGGCTCGCAGGTCATCGAAAGGCGCGATGTCGAGGATGGCCATGCGGATGCCATCTCTGAGTTCTACGAAGCGGTCGACGCGCCCCTGTATTACGGGTTGCGCAGTCCGCAACGCCTCTTTATCGAGGCCATGGCTGCTGACGAGGGTGAGCCGACGCGCATGGCGGATATCATTGAGCGCTGCGACCGCACCCAAAGCTGGGCGAGTAAATATCGCGCAAGCCTGATTCGCGAGCGCGTCATCGAGGCCGCCGGATACGGCCTCGTCCGGTTTACCGTGCCCATGCTGGGCGCGTACATTCGCGATCGAGTTTTATGGCATGAGTAGGGTGATAAAGGTGACGGAACAGAAGATGAGCCCGCAGGCTATCGAGGTACGTGGCGCGCGCGTCCATAACCTCAAGGACATCGATATCAACATTCCGCTGGGAAAGCTCGTGGGCATTGCCGGCGTGTCGGGCTCGGGCAAGAGTTCGCTGGCGCTGGGGGTTCTTTATGCCGAGGGCTCGCGTCGCTACTTGGAAGCACTCAGCACCTATACCCGCCGTCGCCTAACGCAGGCCGAGCACGCCCAGGTGGACGAGGTACTGCACGTGCCGGCGGCGCTCGCATTGCATCAGCGCCCCAGCGTGCCGGGCGTGCGTTCCACCTTTGGCAGCATGACCGAGCTCAACAATAGTCTGCGTCTACTCTTTAGCCGCTGCGCCCATCACGTGTGCCCGCATTGCGGGGCGCGTGTGGAGCCGAGCCTTAACGTGGCCGCAGGCCTGTCGCTCACGTGTCCGACATGCGGCCGCGAGTTCTACGCGCCGAGTGCCGAGGATTTGGCTTTCAATAGCGGTGGTGCGTGCCCTACCTGCGGCGGCACCGGTGTCATGCGCGAGGTGGACGAGGCGAGCCTGGTGCCTGACGAGTCAAAGACCATCAACGAGGGCGCAGTGCTTCCCTGGGGTACGCTCATGTGGGATCTGATGAAGCAGGTGGCCGGCGAGATGGGCGTACGCACCGACGTGCCGTTTAACCAGCTCACGCCCCAAGAGCGCGACATCGTGTTCCATGGTCCGGCGGTTAAAAAGCACATTCTCTACGTTCCCAAAAACGGCGAGGGCGCTACGCCGCTCGACTTCACCTATTACAACGCCGTCTATACCGTCGAGAATGCGCTCGCCAAGGTTAAAGACGATAAGGGACTTAAGCGCGTGGCGCGCTTTTTGCGCGAGGGCCCGTGCCGTGACTGTGGCGGCACGCGTCTCTCCGAGGCTGCGCGCCAGCCCCAGGTACGCGGTGTCAATCTGGCACAGGCGGCGGCCATGACGCTGGGCGAGGCGATTGAGTGGGTGCGCGGGGTGCCTACGTCCTTGCCGGCCGAGATGCGGCCCATGGCGACGGATATCTGCGATTCGTTTTTGGGTGCGGCCCGTCGCCTGGTCGATTTGGGCCTCGATTATCTTTCGCTCGACCGCGCCGGCGCCACGCTCTCCACGGGTGAGCGCCAGCGCGTCCAGCTTGCTCGCGTGGTGCGCAACCGATCGACGGGCGTGCTCTATGTGCTGGACGAGCCCTCGATTGGCTTGCATCCGGCAAATGTCGACGGCCTGGTAGGCGTGATGCGCGATTTGGTGGATGACGGCAACACCGTGGTTGTTGTCGACCACGACACGCGCGTGCTGGCGGAAGCCGACTATCTGGTCGAGATGGGCCCCGTTGCCGGAGCGGGCGGCGGCAATGTGATTGCCGCTGGCACGATAGATGAGGTCGAACAATCGCAGGGCAGCCGCATCGCCCCGTTTTTGTGCACAGAGTCCAAGCGCATGCGTCCGCAGGTGACTGACGAGGAGATGTTCGACCAGGGCCACATCCGCATGGCAACCGATGCCATCCATACCGTAAAACCGCTCGAAGTCGATATTCCGCGCGGCCGTCTTGTCGCGGTGACAGGCGTTTCGGGCTCGGGCAAGACGACGTTGGTGCTCGAGACGCTCATTCCGGCGCTTAAGGCCCAGGCAGCTGGCGAGCGCTTGCCACGCCATGTGCGTTGGGTCGATGCCGAAGGCATTGCCCGTACCAACCTGATTGACGCCACGCCCATCGGCGCCAACGTGCGCTCGACGGTGGCAACCTATGCCGACATCCATGACGAACTGCGTCGCGCCTTCGCCCGTACGCCCGAGGCCAAGGCAGCCGGCTACAAGGCAGGTGCCTTTAGCTACAACACTGGCGCCTTGCGGTGCCCTACGTGCGATGGCACGGGCTCGATATCGCTCGACGTGCAGTTTTTGCCCGATGTCGAGATTGTCTGCCCGGCATGTCGCGGCTCGCGTTATGCGGACGCTGCTTCGCATATCCATCGCGAGGGCAAGGACGGGAGTCTGCTTACGTTGCCGCAGCTCATGGACATGAGTGTGGACGAGGCCCTCGACGCCACGGTGGGACTCAAGAAGATTCAGGCGCGCTTGCAGACCTTGCACGACCTGGGCTTGGGTTATCTCACGCTCGGTGAGCCCACGCCGGCGCTTTCGGGCGGCGAGGCGCAGCGTCTTAAGCTTGCGAGCGAGATGGGGCGCGTGCAGGACGATGCCGTATTCGTGTTCGACGAGCCTACGATCGGCCTACATCCGCTCGATGTTCAGGTGTTGCTGAGTGTGTTCGACGGCCTTGTTGCCAAGGGCGCCACGGTTATCGTGATCGAACACGATCTCGACCTTATCCGTAACGCCGATTACGTGATCGACATGGGCCCGGGCGGTGGCGACGCCGGCGGGCAAATCGTCTGCGCCGGCACGCCAGGCGACATCGCGGCCTGCTCCAAGAGCATTACCGGTCGCTACCTATAGACAATGAGGCAAAGGGACAGCCCCTTTGCCTCATTGATGCCTATTTCACGCACTGAGCGGCGAGATAGTCGCGGAAAAACGGCAATTCAAAAGCGACGATACCGCGCCCGCGTTCTCCGATGATGCCGGCGTCTATCATGCGGCGTCGGTAGCGGGAGACCTGCTGCGGCGAACGCTTAAGGCGCTCGATAAGGTCAGCGGTGGTGGACTCTTCCTCGTCATCGAGCATGGCGATGAGGAATCGCTTGTCCTCAGCAGTGAGTTCCCGATAGGTTGCCGCGAGGATTCGGTCGTCCATCTCGTCGCGCGCGATTTTGATTCCCAGGTCAAAGTCGCGTGACGAGATCTCCTTCGAATCGCTTGTGAGATCCCAGGCACGGTAGCCTACGAGTTGCAATAGGAAGGGAAAACCAGAGATCGAGCGAACGGCTCTATCGATTCCCTCAGCATCTGCCAGGCGATCGTTTTCCTGGATTGTGCGAATCAAGGCCTCGCGCACGTCATAGTCGGCAATGCGACCCAGATGATATTGTTGGGCGCGGCGAAGGAACGAGACCGTCTTGTGGTTCAGCAACGTCGAGACGTTGTTGGGAAGTCCCGCCATGAGCAGAGCGACGCGTTTCCCATCGGTCACAAAGTGCTGATACGTCGCTGCGAGCTGAATCATCTCGTCGAGTGTCGGGTCTACCTCGTCAACCGTGACGAGCAGACCGGTGCCCGCCTCGTTGAGCTGGTCGATGATGTCGCTCATGCGATAACGCCAGGTTGAGACATCGTGAACACGATTGACCTCAACGCTGCCGAGCGGTGCAATTCCGAGACCGGTGACTTCAAAGTGGTTGGACGAGTCGATGAGATGGGCTGCGGCGCGCTTCGTCCCGAGCTCGATTTCCTCAAGCATTCCCGGGAGCGCGGTCGTCTTTACGGCTATCCAGCCGTGGGATTCCGCCATTGTCGCGAGCGACGACATGAGAGCGGTTTTACCGGTTCCACGCGCGCCTGAGAAGATCGAGGTCAATTCTGGGCGCCTGCGCTGGCTCAAGAAGGCACGGTCCAAATCCCGAATAATCTGTTGTCTGCCGGCGAGATGGGCAGGAACCTCGCCAAAACTGGGGGTAAACGGGTTCTCGAGATATTTCACAAGGCTCTCCTTTCACACCGCCGTTTAACTTCATTTTACTTTAGTTAATTCTGATTAAAAATGAGGGTTCTTTATCTAGGGCATCAATTAGGTGTGTGCCATCGGCGTGGCGCTTGAATGTGACAAAGGGACAGTTCCTTTGTCACATTCCCGGAAAGCCTGTTTGGCGCAGGGCTTCGTAGAGGACGATGGCGGCGCTGTTGGAGAGGTTGAGTGCGCTGATGCGGTAGTCGTCCGGATTGATGAAGTTGCCGCAGATGTCCTGTTGAAGAATGGCCTCGTGGCTGTCCTCGGTATGCCCCAGCGATTCCTCGTGGGCTTCCCAAGCCTCGGCGTTATCAAGTGAGTCGCAATCGCGCAGCATCGGGATGCGCTCGCAGCGCTCGGACGCCGCGGCAAGCAGTGGCTCGGGAATGCCCGAGCTCTCGCTGCCAAAGACCAAGTAGTCTCCATCGCGGTAGGTACTCTGCGCATAGGTGCAGCGTGCCTTTTTGGTCAGCAGATGCAGGCGCTCGTCGGCAGGGGAGAGGCCGTTGCGCGCAAGGAAATCCTCCCAGCCGGCATAGGTCGTCACGTCCAAGTTTTGCCAGTAGCCCAGGCCGGCGCGACGTACCGTCTTGTCATCGAGCGAAAACCCCAGCGGCTCCACCAGATGCAGGCGGGCGCCGGTGACCACGCAGGTGCGGCCGATATTGCCCGTATTGGCCGGAATCTCGGGCGCATACAGCACAATGTTGAACATGAATCTCCTTGGCTCAGAACGAAAAACCACCACGAAGGGCACCTTCGTGGTGGTTTGGCGGTTGTGTAGGCGGAAAAATGCCCGCTTGGATAAACCTAGGCGCGGTGCCAGTCGGTCAGGCAGGCATCGAGGGAGGCGATGAGCGCATCCTTGTCCATGTGACGGCCGATGATGCACAAGCTCGTCATACGGTCGCCCGTCTCGTCGTCCCAAATCTGCATGATTTCGGGGTTCTCGTCGATGATCTTTTGCTTCTCGCCCTCGGGCGCCGAGTCGACAAACAGGCCGTTCTCCATCAGACGCATCTGGTGGCCGGCCTGCTCAAACATGTAGCACATGTCCGGATCGCCGGTCTGCCACAGCGGGCCCTTGACGCGGATGACCTCGTCGGGCCACTCCTGCTCAACAAAATCGGTGAACTTCTGCAGGTCAAACGGCTTGCGGCGCGAGTACACAAAGGTCTCGATGTCGTACTCGAGCACCTCGGGGTCGTCGTGCTCCTCGGGATGCTCCATGGCCTCGATCCAGGCGGCGGAGTTGTAGGCACGCATAAAGTCGAAGCGGTCGGTGTCGAGCAGCTCCTCCATGGGGACCTCGCCGTTTTGGGCCTCGACGATCACGGCGTCTTTCTGCAGGCTGCGCACGATGGCCTTGAGCTCGGCGATCTGCTCAGGGCTCACGGTATCGGTCTTGTTGAGGATCAGCGTGGAGCAAAACTCGATCTGCTGGATGAGCAGGCTCTCGATGTCGTCCTCGTCGATATCCTCGGCCAGCAGGTCGCGGCCGCCGTTGAACTCGTCGTACATGCGGGCGCAGTCGACCACGGCCACGATGTTGTCGAGCGCGAGCTTGGGCTCGCCGCCCACCTTGGCCTCGTCGCAGAAGCTCGAGATGGTGTAGGCGATGGGGATGGGCTCGCAAATGCCCGAAGCCTCGATGATGATGTAGTCGAAGTTGCCCGAATCGGCGATGCCCTGCAGCTGGTTAGCAAGGTCGTCCGAAAGCGTGCAGCAGATGCAGCCGTTGGTGAGCGGGATGAGGTCGTCGGTCTCGGAAAGGCCGCCGTCGGCGATGAGGCTGGCGTCGACGTTGATCTCGCCGATATCGTTGACGATCACGGCGGCGCGGATGCCGCCGTCGTTAGCGAGGATGTGGTTGAGCAGTGTGGTCTTGCCGGCACCGAGGTAGCCGGTAAGCATGATGATCTTCACGGGTTTGTTGGGCATGTGCCCTCCTTTGTTAGACATGGCTTACAGTTGAATCATATGCCAAACGCCTGCTCTTATACCCACGCGCTGGCAAATAACACAGGCTACTCCCAGGCTCCCCATACATCGGGGCAATAACCGACGGTGGCCTTTTTGCCGTTGCGCACGATGGGCTCGGCCAAGACCTGCTGATTCTCGATTAGCTTGTCGAAGCGCTGGCTAGAGGTGAGGTGCTGGATGAGTGCGAGCGTTTCCTCGTCCTTGGCTTTGGGGTTGAGCAGCTTGTCGATACCGCCGACCGCCTGCATCACGCTCGTGAGCTCGCCCTTGCTCATCTCCTTTTCCTTAAGGTCGATAAACTGCACCTTAATGCGGCGCTCCTTAAAATAACGCTGAGCCTTCTTGGTATCGAAAGACTTTTTGGTGCCAAAAATTTGCACGTTCATGTATTTGTTCCGCCGTTCTACCTGATGAAGTTGGTGCGCTCGCGATCGGCTTTGGGGGCGTCGATGCCGGCGGCCTGTCCTGCCTCGATACAATGCAGGAGCCAGGCCATGTTCTTGCCGATGTTGCGCATGGTGGCCAGGCCCTCGGCGTCCTGGGCGGCCTCGCCCGGCATGGCGCCAAACACGTTGTTCCAGTACGTGGAAGCAACCACGGGCATCTGGTTGATGGTGAAGTACTTGTTGAGCACATCGAAGGTGGTCGACGTGCCGCCGCGACGGGCGACGGCGACTGCGGCACCGGGTTTGTGCTCAAAGGCATGCCCGCCTGCATAGAAGGCGCGATCGAGGGCCGAAAGGATGCGGCCGCTGGGGTGCGCGTAGTAGACGGGCGAGCCAAAGACAAAACCGTCGGCCTGCTCGGCGGCAGCGATGAGCTCGTTCACCACGTCGTCGTCAAAGGTGCAACGACCGCTAAGCTTGCCGCACTGGCCGCAACCGATGCAATCGCGAATGGGCTTGGCGCCCAGCTGAAACACCTCGGTATCAATGCCTTCTGCATTAAGTTGCTCTGCGACCTCGGCGAGTGCGCGGGCGGTGTTGCCGTTTGCCTTGGGGCTGCCGTTGACCAAAAGAACCTTCATCACAAACTCTGGAGAGAGGTTATGATGCTTCTAAGACAGATGCAGAGTATTGGGCTTCTAATCCCATCTATTATCAGGTGGCCAATTCCGCTAAGCATCAGTACTATATATTCACCATTACTCCAACAGATTATCGTTATGAAATTATTGAGTTTTAAGCATATATTCATTCT
>DBGFJU010000039.1:0-13828 GCA_048529485.1 Collinsella aerofaciens
CAGGGCCTGTCCGTCGGTCAGTCCCTCAAGGAGGAGGACTGGGGCGAGCGCGCCGGCGAGATGCTCAAGAAGGCCGAGGAGAAGGGCGTCAAGATCCTGCTCCCCATCGACAACCGCGTTGCCGATCACTTTGGCGAGGACGCTGTCCCCGAGGTTGTCGCTTCCGACGCTATCCCCGACGATCGTGAGGGCATGGACATCGGCCCCAAGACCGAGGAGCTTTACGCCGAGGCCGTCAAGGGCGCCAAGACCGTGTTCTGGAACGGCCCCATGGGCGTCTTCGAGTTCGATAACTTCGCTCACGGCACCCAGGCTATCGCCGAGGCTGTCGCCGAGGCCGACTGCACCTCGATCATCGGCGGTGGCGACTCCGTCGCAGCTGTCAACAAGTTCAACCTGGCCGACAAGATGAGCTGGATCTCCACCGGTGGTGGCGCTTCCATGGAGCTCGTCGAGGGTAAGGCCCTGCCCGGAGTGGAGGCGCTTCTCGATGCCTAATCGCACCCTTCTTATCGCTGGTAACTGGAAGATGAACAACGACGTCGCCGAGGCCGCCAAGCTCGCCGACGAGCTGGCTCAGGCTCTGCCCGAGGTTCCGGCTGGCGTCGAGGTGCTCGTCTGCCCTCCGACCATCGACATCACCACGGTTCATGACCGCATTCAGGCTGCCCCCATCGCCCTCGGTGCACAGAACGTGTACTGGGAGGCCAAGGGTGCCTTCACCGGTGAGTCCTCTTGCGACATGCTCAAGTCCGCTGGCTGCACCTACTGCATCATCGGTCACTCCGAGCGTCGTGATTACTTCCACGAGACCGACGAGGATCAGAACAAGAAGGCCAAGGCTCTCGTTGCCGCCGGTCTTGTTCCCGTCTTCTGCTGCGGCGAGTCCCTCGAGGTCCGCGAGGCCGGCACCTATGTCGAGCACGTTGTGAACCAGGTCAAGGCTGGCCTTGCTGGTCTTGAGATCACCTGCCCCAAGCAGGTCGTTGTCGCCTACGAGCCCATCTGGGCCATCGGCACCGGCAAGACCGCTACCGCCGAGGACGCTCAGGAGGTCTGCGGCGCTATCCGTGAGACCCTCAAGGAGATGTTCGGCGAGGAGCTCGCTAACGGCATCCGCGTTCTCTATGGTGGCTCTGCCAAGCCCGGCAACATTGCCGAGCTCGTCGCCAAGCCCGACGTTGACGGCGCCCTTGTGGGCGGCGCTTCGCTCAAGGCTGCCGACTTCGCTTCTATGGTCGTCAAGGCAGGCGAGTAGGACATATGGCACAGCGTCATCTTCCTGCACTCCTGATTATCATGGACGGCTGCGGCCTGGCTCCGGCCGATGGCGAGAACGCCGTCGCTGCCGCCAAGACGCCCTTCCTTGACAGCCTGTATGAGAAGTACCCCCACACCACGCTCGGCGCTTCGGGCGAGGACGTGGGTCTTCCCGATGGCCAGATGGGTAACTCCGAGGTGGGCCACCTCAACATCGGTGCCGGCCGCATCGTGTTCCAGGAGCTTTCGCGCATCAACAATGCCATCAAGGACGGCTCCATCGCCAAGAACGAGGTTTTCGTCAAGGCTATGGACGACGTCAAGGCTGACGGCAAGACCCTTCACCTCATGGGCCTTATGAGCCCTGGCGGCGTTCACTCCCACATGAACCACGTCGAGGCTCTGGTCAAGATGGCTGCCGAGCACGGTGTCAAGACCGTTCGCGTCCACGCCTTCATGGATGGCCGCGACGTTGACCCGCAGTCCGGTGCCGGTTACATGAGTGAGTTCTGCGCCTTCCTGGCTAAGATCTCCGAGGAGACTGGTTGCGACGCTCGCGTTGCCACCGTCTCGGGCCGTTATTGGGCCATGGACCGCGATAATCGTTGGGAGCGCATCCAGCGCGCCTACGACGTCATGGTCAACGCGTCCGATGCCGATGTCGACCCTGTTGCCGGTATCAAGGCCTACTACGAGAAGGATCCGCGCGGCGACGAGTTCGTCGAGCCCTTCGCTGCCCACAACGAGGGCATCCACGAGGGCGACGCGGCCATCTTCTTCAACTTCCGTCCCGACCGCGCTCGTCAGATGACCCGCGTGTTCACGGACAAGGAGTTCGACGGCTTTGAGCGCGAGCAGATCAAGCTTTCGCACTTTGTGACGATGACCGAGTACGATCCGACGTTTGACGTCGAGGTCGCCTTCCCCAAGACGTTCCCCGAGAACGTCCTGGCCGACGTTATCGCCGCCAACGGCCTGAAGCAGCTGCACACCGCCGAGACCGAGAAGTACGCCCACGTGACGTTCTTCCTCAACGGCGGCATCGAGGAGCCCAAGGAGGGCGAGGAGCGCGTGCTCGTCGCTTCCCCCAAGGTCGCTACCTACGATCTGCAGCCTGAGATGAGCGCTCCCGAAGTTACTGAGAAGCTTGTCGCCGCCATCAATGAGGATCGCGCTGATTTCTACATCGTGAACTTCGCGAACTGCGACATGGTTGGTCACACCGGTGTCTTCGACGCCGCCGTTAAGGCCGTTGAGGCCGTTGACGATGCCCTGTCTAAGGTTGTCCCGGCGATTCTCGCCAAGGGCGGCTTTGCGCTGATCACCGCCGACCACGGCAACGCCGATCACATGTTTGACGTTGCTTCCGACGGTTCTAAGCATCCGTTCACTGCTCACACCACCAACCGTGTGCCGTTCATCATCGTTGATGAGAAGGCCAAGCTCACCGGTATCGAGGACGGCCGTCTTTCCGATATCGCTCCGACCATGCTCACCATGGCTGGTATTGAGCCTTCCGCCGAGATGACGGGTCGCGTGCTCGCCACCGAGGCCTAATAGAAAACAAATACCGTTTTCTAGTAAGGGGGTTGTCCACGACTGGACAATCCCCTTTTTAATATTTCTGCCATTTCTGCCCCGTACCTAAATGGCGGGTGGGGGAGTGCTGGGGGTTGTGGTACAGTACTGGAGTTTGAACTGTTCTATTAAGGAGCTTATCTATGGGTCCGTTCCAGATTCTTCTGTTTGTCGTTTGGGCTGTCTCTGCCGTGGCGCTGACGATTCTCGTCCTGATGCATTCCGGTAAGGGTACCGGCGTTTCGGATATGATTGCTAGCTCGCTGTATAACTCCAGCTCTGCCACAGGCGTTATGGAACAGAACCTCGACCGCCTGACCGTCATCATGGCTGTCGTGTTTGCCGTGTGCGTCGTGCTGTGCATGTTCTTCTTCCCGCAGGGCATCGTCGGCTACTAAGCACGAGCCGCATAAATATTCAAAAAGGGTCCCGTAAGTGCGGGACCCTTTTTGTTTACATATTTGTAACAGAGTCAAAATATCCTCACATACTTCGCCCAACTAAAGAAATTCTCGACCGTTAACCGGAATTAGCCCCAAATCGTGTATAAAATGCGCTACTGTATTGCAAAACGTTGGTCCGTTGTGCATAACCAGCCATAGCAGCGGGCGGCGTTTTGATGGTTCGGATCGGATTGTTTCGACATGTGTCCGACTGAACATTTCTTTGTCCTATCTCATAAGGAGGATGGCATGGCTGATTCTATGTTCCACCAGCCCGTTATGGGTCGTCGCGCCTTTGTTGGCGGCACCCTCGCTGCGAGCTCCATGGCTTTTCTTGCCGCATGCGGCAAGAAGGGCGGCGACGCTTCCGGTTCTGAGTCCGGTTCGACGCTGAACTTCTACATCAACAACCCGGTCTGCATCGACCCCTACAACGTCCAGGAGGACCAGGGCACTCAGGTCGAGTATCAGCTCTTTGACGCTCTGACCTCTTACGACGCCGAGAAGGGCGAGATCGTTCCGCTGGCTTGCGAGTCCTTTGAGGCCAACGACGACGCCACCGAGTTCACCTTCAAGATCAAGAAGGCCAAGTTCCACAACGGTGACGACGTTACCTCCAAGTCCTTCAAGCTCGGTTGGGAGCGTCTGGTCAACACCAAGTCGGCCATCGCTACCGAGTACGGCCCTTCCGAGGTCTCCTATCACCTTTCTATGGTCGAGGGCTATGACGACCTGCTTGCCGGTAACGCTACCGAGCTCAGCGGTGTTACTTGCCCCGACGATGAGACCCTCGTCGTCAAGCTGTCTTCCGCTTACGCCGACTTCCCCTTCGTCGCCTCTCACCCGGCTCTGGCCCCGGTTCCCGAGTGCGCCGAGTCCGATGTCAAGAGCTTCTATCTTGCACCGGTCGGTAACGGCCCGTTCATGATGGACGGCAAGTGGGAGGATGGTCAGGAGATCAACCTCAAGAAGTTCGACGATTACTATGGCGACAAGGCCAAGATCGATGGCATCCACTTCCAGGTCATCAAGGACATGGAGACTGCTTACAAGGAGTTCCAGGCCGGTAACCTCGATGTCTGCGACGTTCCCGTTGCTCAGATCGATGCCGCCAAGAAGGATCGCGGCGTGTCCAAGGACGGCTACACCATGGGTGACGGCGAGCGCATGCTGCTCGGCGCCGAGCCTTCCACGTACTATCTGACCTGCAACACCACGGCCGAGCCGTTCAACAACGCCGACCTGCGTAGGGGCATCTCCCTGGCCATCAACCGTGAGGCCATCTGCAAGACCATCTTCAAGGGTACCCGTACCCCTGCCGACGGCATTGTTCCTCCGGGCATCGATGGCTACAAGGAGGGCGCATGGGAGTTCTGCGCCTACGATGTCGACAAGGCTAACGAGTACCTCGACAAGGTTGCTCCCGCTGGCGCTAACGGGGATCGTGGCATTAGCGTGACCCTTTCCTACAACCAGGACGGCGGTCACAAGGAGATCATGGAGTCCATCATCGGTGACCTCGCCAAGGTTGGCGTTACCGCTGTCTCCGATACCCCTGAGTGGTCTGCCTTGCTCGAGCAGTACCAGAACTTTAACTATCAGTTCGGTCGTCTGGGTTGGATTGCCGACTACCCGATTATGGACAACTTCCTGTATCCGCTGTTCCACTCTGATTCCCTCGGTGGCGACAACCGCTCCGGTTACAACAACCCCGAGTTCGACGCCAAGGTCGACGAGGCTCGTACTATTGTTGACGACGAGGAGCGCGTCGCTAAGATGCAGGAGGCCGATGCAATGGTCGCTGCCGACTGCCCGGTCATCCCGGTGATGTTCTACACGCACACCATCGTCGGCTCCGATCGCATCAAGCACCTCTATGTCGATCCGCAGAAGCACGCCGAGCTGGGTACCGCTGAGCTCGCCTAAGAGTTTGCAGCTTCCGTGAGGGTCAAGTATTTACGTAGACCTCATGGGAAACATACAGTTCTCCCTAACCTGGGGTAAACTGGCTGATGGTAATTTTGGGATGCCGGTCTGGCGATCGGCATCCCATTTAGGTTAATCCCTAGATAGGGGAGTGGTATGGGTAAGTACATCGTTAAACGTGTGCTTCAGTTCATCCCGGTATTTTTGGGCGTTACGCTGATTCTGTTCGCCCTTCAGAATATCGTGCCGGGAGATCCGATCAAGCTGATCGGTGGAGACAAGGCTCTGTCCCCCGAGGTGGAGCTTCAGCTTCGCGTCCGCTATCACCTGGTCCAGTCGGACGAGGACGGCAACGCGATCCTTGACGAGAACGGCGACCCCGTTCAAACGTCGCTCGTGGACCGTTACTTGTATTACATGAACGGCCTGCTTCATGGCGATCTGGGCAATTCGTATCAGCGCAAGCTGCCGGTTACGGAAATCTTTGCCCAGAAGTATCCGTATACGGTCAAACTTGCCGCGTGCGCCATCGTGCTCGAGGCAATTATGGGTATCGGTGCGGGTATCATTTCGGCGGTAAAGCGTTATTCCTTCTGGGATATTTTGGTAACGCTCACCACGTCGATCCTCGTTGCGGTCCCGGCCTTCTGGCTCGGTATGTTGCTGCAGCTGTTCTTTGGCGTCATCCTCAAGGACGCTACGGGCGGTGCAATCTCCATGCCGATCTCGGGTGCCGGCGGTTCCAGCTCTCAGTATCAGGATTGGATGCACTATGTGCTTCCGACCATTACGCTGGCTTCGGTTTCGACCGCTTATGCCGCCCGCATTATGCGCTCGCAGCTGCTTGACGTCATGAACCAGGATTACATCCGTACGGCAAAGGCCAAGGGTCTCTCCAATCGCGCGATCATCGTCAAGCATGCGCTTAAGAATGCACTCATCCCCGTCGTTACCTATATTGGTGTCGACTTTGGTGGCATGCTTTCGGGCGCCATCCTGACCGAGACGGTCTTTAACTGGCCCGGTATCGGCTATGAGGTCTATCGCGCCATTAGCATGCGTGACTGGCCCATCGTTATGGGCGGCGTTACGCTCATCGTTGTCGTCGTCATGGTGATCAACCTGCTCGTCGACATTAGCTATGCATTCCTCGACCCGCGCATCCGCCTTGGCGGTCCGTCGGATAAGGCCTAAGGGAGATACGTCTCATGCAGGAAACTGATTCTCAGTCTCAGGAGCAGGCTACCGCCACCAAGGCCGCATCTGCTCCCGCCAAGTCCCGCACGCTGTGGGGCGACGCTTTTAAGCGTCTTCGTAAGAACAAACTCGCCGTTATCGGTGTCTGTTGGATCATCATCGTCGTTTTGGTTGCCCTGACCGCAGATCTGTGGGCTAAGCCCTGGCTCGGTTCGCCGACGGCTTCCGACTCGACCACCATGGCCGAGACGTCGCTGTTGGCTCCGTGTGCAGAGCACCCGTTTGGCACCGACGCCCTTGGTCGCGACATTCTCGTCCGCGTTATCTACGGTGCGCGCGTTTCGCTGTCTGTCGGAATTATGGCCACCGCGATTTCCACGCTGATCGGTCTGGTCATGGGTGCTCTGGCCGGTTTCTACGGCGGCATCTGGGATACGATCATCATGCGCTGTGCGGACATCTTCCTGGCGTTCCCGTACGTGCTGTTCGTTGTCGCCATGATCGCCGTTATCGGCCGCGGTCTTCAGAACGTCTTTATCGCCATCGGTATTCTCGGCTGGCCTTCGATTGCGCGCGTCTTCCGCTCTGCGATCTTGACCGTCAAGGAAAACGACTATGTTGATGCTGCGCGCGCGATGGGTGCATCTGATGCTCGTATCGTCGTGCGTCACATCTTCCCGAACTCCGTCGCCTCCATCGTGGTCTACGCGACCATGAACATTGGTGGCGCCATCCTGACCGAGTCTGCTCTGTCCTTCCTCGGCATGGGCGTTATTCCGCCTACGCCTTCGTGGGGCTCCATGATTCAGGACGGTCAGCAGTATCTGCTGACTGCTCCCTGGATGATGATCATGCCCGGTCTGGCAATTCTCTCGACGGTGCTCGCCTTCACCCTGCTGGGTGACGGTTTGCGCGACGCCCTCGACGTCAAGATGAAGGACGCATAAGGATGAAGAAGAACAAGAACTATGTGGACCTGAAGGACCAGCCGGTTCCCGAGGGCCAGCATCTGCTCGAGGTCGATGACCTTAAGATGTATTTCCATACCGAGGACGGCGTCGTTCGCGCTGTCGACGGTGTGTCCTACACGCTCGATCGCGGCGAGACCCTGGGTGTCGTCGGTGAGTCCGGCTCCGGTAAGTCCGTGACCGCCATGACCATCATGGGCCTTATCTCGATGCCTCCGGGAAAGATTGAGGGTGGCGACGTTCGCTATCGCGGTCGTTCTATCCTCGAGATGACCGAGGAAGAGATGCAGCACATTCGCGGTAACGATATCGCGATGATCTTCCAGGATCCTATGACCTCCTTGAACCCGGTCTATAAGATCGGCAAGCAGGTAGGCGAGGGTCTTCGTCTGCACCGTGGCTACTCCAAGCAGGAGGCGCTCAAGCGCGCCACCGAGCTTTTGGACCTCGTTGGCATTCCCGAGCCCGAGAAGCGCGTCAATGAGTATCCGCACCAGTTCTCTGGCGGTATGCGTCAGCGCGTCATGATCGCTATGGCTCTTGCCTGCGACCCCGATATTCTGATTGCCGACGAGCCCACGACTGCCTTGGACGTTACCATTCAGGCTCAGATTATTGAGCTTATGCAGGAAATGCAGGAGAAGAACGGCAACGCCATCATCATGATCACCCATGACCTGGGCGTTGTCGCCGATATGGCTGACAAGATCATGGTTATGTACGCCGGCCGTCCCGTCGAGTTCGGTACTGCTGAGGAAATCTTCTACGAGAGCCGCCACCCCTACACCTGGGGCCTTATCCGCTCCATCCCGGAGCAGGCCATCGAAGAGAAGAAGCCTCTTACGCCGATTCACGGCAACCCGCCTTCGCTCATGAACCTGCCCGAGGGCTGCGTCTTCTCTCCTCGCTGCCCCTATGCGACGGACAAGTGCCGCAAGCAGCGCCCCGAGCGCGTTGTCACCGAGTCTGGTCATTACTCTGCGTGCCACTACTCCGGTGACCCCGAGTTCCTCAAGAACGCTCCTGAGACGTCCCGTACGCGCAAGGATTCCAAGAAGGGAGGCGAGGCGTAATGGCAGATACCAACGAGCGCACTCCGCTCCTGAAGGTCGAGCACCTCTCTAAGGAGTTTCCCGCTGAGTCCGGCATGTTCGCCAAGCGCTTCTCCAAGCGTGTCGTCTCTGCTGTAAATGACATCTCTTTTGAGATTTATCCTGGCGAGACCTTTGGTCTGGTTGGTGAGTCTGGTTGCGGTAAGTCCACGACGGGTCGCACCATCATGCGCTTGACCAAGCCGACCGCCGGTAAGGTGTTCTTCCAGGGCAAAGATGTTGCCGAGATGAGCAAGCATGAGATCAAGGACATGCGTCGCGAGATGCAGTTTATCTTCCAGGATCCTTATGCTTCGCTGAACCCTCGTATGACCATTGGCGAGATCGTCTCCGAGCCCATGACCATTCACGGCGTGGGCACCAAGGAGGAGCGTATTGAGCGTGTCCGCGAGCTGCTGGACGTCGTCGGTCTGAACCCCGAGCACATCAACCGCTATCCGCACGAGTTCTCCGGCGGTCAGCGTCAGCGTGTCGGCATTGCCCGCGCGTTCGCTCTGAAGCCCAAGCTGATCATCTGCGACGAGCCTGTCTCTGCACTTGACGTTTCCATTCAGGCCCAGGTTTTGAACCTGCTGAAGGAGCTTCAGGATAAGTTCGGTACTGCTTATCTCTTCATTGCTCACGACCT
Organism: Collinsella aerofaciens; assembly: GCA_048529485.1. Classification (GTDB taxonomy): domain Bacteria; phylum Actinomycetota; class Coriobacteriia; order Coriobacteriales; family Coriobacteriaceae; genus Collinsella; species Collinsella aerofaciens_CJ. Next base: position 9,113 of record DBGFJU010000039.1, read on the forward strand.
CTCCGTCGTGCAGCACATTTCTGATCGCGTTGCCGTTATGTATCTGGGCAAGATGGTCGAGGTTTCGGACTGGAAGACGCTCTACAGCGAGCCTCACCATCCGTACACGCAGTCGCTGCTGTCTGCCGTGCCGGTGCCCGATCCTGATATCCAGAAGACCCGCAAGCGCATCATCCTCGCCGGCGATCCGCCGTCACCGCTGGATCCGCCGACCGGTTGCCGTTTCCACACTCGCTGCCCAATCGCTCAGGGTATCTGCTCTGAGAAGCTTCCCGAGTTTAAGGAAGTCGCACCGGGCCACTGCTGCGCCTGCCACTTCGCGGAGCCGTTCCCGATCAAGGAATCGCACATCGACCTGTAGTCGGTTGTTCTCGTCCGGGCTCGCGCTGGACTTAGTTTTCAGAACGTCCTCGACCATGCAAGAAACCCCCGCTGCGCACTTCGTGCGGCGGGGGTTTCTTGCGTCCTGCGGGATGTTCTGAAAAGCAACGCCAGGGCGGGCCCTGCGGTAACTCGGCAGGGGAGTGCGATTCCTCGATCGCTCACTTTATCAAATAAGAAAGTTAGTGAGGCCGGAGCTTTAGCTCCGGCCTCCTTATATAAGGGCTCGGCAAAGCCGAGCCACCAAATTTGCATCAGCCCCCAGAACATGTTTGAGAACTGTGCCTGAAGTATGTATCTGCAGGCCCCGAATCGGTGTTGCCTCCCGGCGCATTCCGCAGGGGGAGCGATATTTTGCAGCACGAAGTGCGTAGCAAAATATCGCTCATGCCCGAGGACGCGCCGGGAGGCAACACCGATTCGGGGCCGGACACACGGATCTACCTGCGCATTTACAAATTCGTAAACTTTTTTGAAAAAAGTGCTTGCACAGTTCTCGAATCATAGGTTATTATCTTCCTCGTTGAACGCGCGGGTCCAACAAAACGGACCGCGAATCAACAACATAGCATGTCGGAGTGGCGGAATTGGCAGACGCGCTAGCTTGAGGTGCTAGTGACCGCTTTTTGGTCATGCGGGTTCAAGTCCCGCCTCCGACACCATCGCATTTGAGAAGCCTCTTCGGAGGCTTTTTTGTTACCGATAGACGGTGGGGTCCACGATGGAAACGCTTGAACGCAACGAGTGGGCAGACGTTGCCCAACTAGTCGAGATCACGAGCGATGCTGTCATCATCTGTGAGCTCGACGGAACCATTCTGCATGTGAATAATCGCTTACTTGGTTTGATGTGCGAGGAACGCGCCGACGTCATCGGTGGAGATGTTAAAGACGTCCTGTACTCATCCGCTTTTGAACGTGCGACGGAACATCGTCTGCCATTTGAAACTGATGGCTCCGAGAACGAACTGATGCTCAAGCTGAGTGACGGCTCCTTTATCCCCGTCTTGGTTCGTGCGGGCTCCGTGACGCCTCCACGCATCTTTGGGCGCCGCGCGCCACGTGTCCTGGTGGCGCTCCATAGCATCGAAGAACAGTATTCTCACGACCGTCAACTCAAGCGTGCGTTATCGGAGCTTAGAGTGGCGAACAAGCGTCTCTCTGGCACGCTCTCGGTCATTATGAGCACTGTGGGCTCCGATGAGTTACCCAGCCTGCTTGATACTGTTTTGAACCAGCTTGTAGGAACGCTCGATGCTTCGGGTGCCGCTATCTATTTTTCTGAGAGCGGCGGTTTTAAACTTCGCGGTGTTTCCAAGGAGCTGTACGACAGCTACCTGCCTGAGTTTTTGCCGTATGGCGCTGGCATTCCGACGTATGTTCTTCGTGAGTCGCGTGCCTGTCGCTTGTCGATTCAACAGGACCTTGAGGGCGATAAGGCCGCCTCCGGTATGTTCATGGACTTGGACAATCGTTCTAAGCACCTGTTGCGCGTGCAGGATATGCCTCCGTACCGCAGCGAGATCTGTCTTCCCGTTTTTTACGGTACGCAGATCCTTGGCGTGCTGGAAGTTGGTTGGAAACGCCCCCAGGCACCGCTCGCCTATGACGTTAATGTACTCGAGGTCATTTGCGATTACTTGTCTATCCAACTGGTCGGCATGGCATCGAGTCTTCGCTCTCGTCGCACGGCCGAGCTTGGCCGCTCGCTCAATGTCTTACGTGATGAGTTGTTTACCTTTCTAGACGATTCCGTCGCGGCTACCCAGGCGGTATCGTCCGAGATCTGCAATATGCTCAACTGCCATTTTTGCCCTGTTGAGTATGACGCCAGTCTGGATTCCTACGTCATAGATTTTGAAGGCGGCAGTCGCGTTGCTTTGCCGGACGATCCCGAGAAGCTTTTCTTTTCCACGACGGCGCCAGCGGCACGTCTGGGGGCTGGCCCTGATGGCTTTGAGGCGTCTGTTTTGGGGGGTACGAGTGCCGAGGACCTTAAACACGTCCGTATAACTCGCGTTGACGAATCGATGCCTATGGGAGGCTGGCTTAGGGCGCATGGTCTGCCTTGTCAAGGTCTCTACGTCGACTCCGGCATCGAGGCGGGGCACCCGCGCTCTGAGGGCGATGGCAAGCACAGTAACGACGCGATTGTTCCTGCTTCTGTTGCGAAGAGCCCGACGACGCGCGCGCTGCTGCTTCGTGATGGTAGCCAAGAGCCGATTGATGACCTTGAATATGACTACTTGGTGCACTTGGCGCATGACTTTGAACTGATCTACGAAGGCGAATCTCAAAAGCGCGAGGAGCGCCATATCGCTCAGACGCTCCAGATCGGCATGAGAAATTCCCTGGGGGATGTTCCGGGTATCGCAACCGATTCGGTGTACCTGTCGGCCACGAATTCGGCGTTGGTCGGAGGCGATTTCTATACGCTCATTCGTCTTCCCGACGACTGCGCCGTCATGATTCTGGGTGATGTGTCTGGCAAAGGCATTGAGGCCGCATCGATGTCCGCGCTCGTCAAGACGGCCCTGACGGCATATGCCTGGGAGGGCGCTGGACCGGCCCGCATGGCACGCTCCCTTAACAGCATGCTCATGGGCTTTTCGAGGGTCGAGACGTTCGTGACGGCCTTTATCGCCAAGATTGACCTTAAAGCCGGACGCGCAACGTATTGTTCGGCGGGCCATCCTCCGACCATGGTCATCAGGCCAGAGTCGATGCCGCTGGGTGGCGGCGAGGCCCGTGGGGGAGAGGTTGAGCTGCTTGGATGCCAATCGGGCGTAATCGGTGCCTTTGAGAGCATGGTGTACGAGACAGGCGTGTTTACGTTTGCCCCCGGCGACATGCTCTTCATGTATACGGATGGAACGATTGAGGCCCGCGACCGCACCGGAGCGTTCTTTGGCGAGCAGCGCTTGCGCGACCTTCTGCTCTCTGTCTCGGGTGAGGGCGTATCGGGCATTTGCGGCAAGGTCTTGGGCGAGCTTGACCGATTTACCGAATCGGCGCTGGACGATGACATTGCATTAGTGTCCCTTGAGTTTTTACGGGGTCGTTCATAGACGACGCTGGGCGGGCTGAATCCGTACGGTTGGGGAAACGAATGCATCGAGTGGGCTTTTTTGGGGAACCATGGTCGTATGAATGAGTGGAATGACATAGCGGTTTTGACGCCACCAGGCGATATCGACATCGCCACGGTGCCTGCGCTGCGTCGGCGGTTGGATGCTTTGATTGGCCGCGGCGTGCGTCGTGTCGTCATCAACTGTCAGGCTGTTAGCTTTATCGATTCTACGGGCTTGGCATTCCTGCTTACGCGCGCTCGTGAGCTTATGAGGCGAGAAGGCCTGCTTTCGCTCGTCAATGCATCAGGTGAAGTTGTTCGCTTTTTGGAGATTGCTCGTCTTGTCGATATCCTTCATGTCGTGGGGCCGGCACGGGAGTCAATTCCTGCCATTCCGGTGGGGGAGCTGCCTCGCTGGAGTAAGAGCGTTGAGGTCCGTCAGGGTATCGAGAATCTTCCATACTACCGACATCGCATCGCCGAACTCCTTGAATCGCTTCCGTTGCGCCGTGACGAGCGCTACGATGTCGCATTGGCGTCGGGGGAGGCGCTGGGTAATGCCTATGACCATGCGGGCGGTATCGGGTGCGTCCTGACGGTTCAGGCCTATGGCGATCGCGTTGTGGTTGAGGTGCTTGATCGAGGTGCCGGCTATTCTATCGATGAAACGAGCGAACCGGTCGCATCCGAGGAACGCGGCCGTGGCATCAAGCTTATGCGTATGCTCGTCGATAACGTGGAGGTTGCTCGTCGTACGGACGGCGCCGGCACGCGCGTGCAGATGGTGAAGCTGTTTAGCGGAGCGCTGGAATCGTGTGCCTAGCCAATCGCTTTAGCGCGTTTAGCTACTAAGAACATGCGGCAGACAAGTTTTTTGAAAAAAGTACTTGCGTCTTTTGGACAACTCGCGTAAATTAATAACCCGCAAGCGGACATGGCTCAGTTGGTAGAGCACAACCTTGCCAAGGTTGGGGTCGCGGGTTCGAGCCCCGTTGTCCGCTCCATTGCATTTCCGGACCGTTTAGGCGGTCCTTTTTCGGCGAAGTGGCCAAGTGGTAAGGCAGAGGCCTGCAAAGCCTTTACCCCCGGTTCGAATCCGGGCTTCGCCTCCAGGCAACGTTACCAAAGCTGTTTGCAATAACTACACCGACTGCACAGCACTGAACGGTCATTTTTCCGCCTGCTGAGTCTGTAACATTAAGTCCACTAAGACCACTTGTTGCTATCCGGCGTGGTCGCGGGCGATCCGTTCGACCTATTCCAGGG
>DBGFJU010000040.1:0-5864 GCA_048529485.1 Collinsella aerofaciens
GTGCGAGCTGGGCTACGCGCTGACCGTCTGCGTCTACCCCTTTATTGCGCTGGACTTGGGCAAGATCGTGGTGTCCTGCATCGTGGGTGCGCTGCTGCGTAAGCGCCTGACGCAGGCTTTTCAGTCGACAGCTGCTTCTTGATTGCCGCATTCACGTTCGACCCCTTCAACGTTGATCGAACATTCATGTCAAACAAGTCATATCCGTATTTTGCAATAGCGTCAATTAACGGTTTGACATCCAAGACAGCGCAGAACCAGCCGTTTTGCCATATAACGCAATCATTAATATCACGCGTAGTCAGCTTTAACTCGATATGGGTTCGGTTGGCAACCTCATCATTTCTGTGCCAACAATCGTAAATATCATTCTCCTCGTAAAGACAGATATTTATTCCCTCATTGGCTTTTTGAGAACGTACCTCCTCAAAACGCCTTCTTGCAGAGTCGCTGAGTCTACCCTCAAGCGCAAGCACGGCAGTTAAGATGCAATTAGCCTTTTTGAATTGATATCCCTGCTTCAGTTTTCTCACACCGGCGTTCGAACCAGCATCATTATCCGAAGTAATAAACTCAACAGCTTCTTGCAACTCATTAACAGGTGTTGCGTCAAACACTTTTCCCTCTGGATAATTATCCAGATTGCACGATTTGCATTGATAGAACGTGTAGCCATCATCGCGCGCAATGTAAAAATCAACACCGTGGTCATTGGCCCCATCGGTATAGATAAAGCTATTCTCATCGGAAAGAATATCTTCGCCTTCAAAAACGGCCGCAACGGTATAGGCGAAGGCGACATCATCCCCTTCGCCATCATCCAAATAGTTTTCACGAATATCGTCCATCTTTGATGTGATATCCGCATTAAACTCTGATCTGTCGAACGTGATGCCCATACGCCACTCCATCCTAAATGTGCTTAAGCGAAATTAGATCACCACTCATTAGGGCGATCAAGATCTCAAACCACCAAGCGGCAGCCACATTTAGAAATACGGCAGCGAGGTCATGCGACGGATAACATACGCCGCCGTCCAAACGCCAATTCAGTCCGTTGTCTCAATCTGCCCGCAAAAGCGCCGGGCCGGGGAATCACTTCCGGCCCGGCGCTTGTTCGTCCTACTTGTTCCCGTCCCCTGTGGGTGAGTTCTTTTGGTTGCGACGGTTACTCCGGGTCACGTTGTGTTCCTTGTAGTAATCGGGCGCCTCGTTGCCGCTCGCACTAATGGGGTCATTGCCGGTGAGGGTGTCGGCAATATCCTGCACGAACTTAACGAACAAGCTCGAATCGTCGGTCTCGGACGAATCAAAGTCAAAACCGAACTCCACCGCGCCGCCGATGATCTTGTCCACGCACTCCGGGTCGTCGCCGTCCAGCCAAATGACCACGGTGTATTTGTCCACATCGCCCACCTGATACTGCAGCAGCAGCTTTTGGTTTTCGTCTATGAGCAGCGGCTTGCCGGCGAGCATGGGTGCGCTCATAAGGAAGTACGCCTCGTCCAGGTCCTCTTTGTACGTGGCAAGCATGTTGAAGTCGGTTTTTTAGCCCATGGGCACGTCGAATGCCGCCTGAAGCTTGGTCCCCAGCGTTATCTGCTGCTCTGCCATGTATTCTCCCCCAGTCGCGGGCGCCGATATCATCGTCGTGCGCGATGCACATTGGGCTATCGTAACTGCTTTGCCGCAGGTTTCGTTGCACAGCGCGCGAAATGGCGCGATGCGGGGAGTGGGCGTCAGTGCAGCTGCTCCGCACGCAGCATCAATCTGACAGCAATACATGTCCCCGACAAACCGTCTGTCTGTCTATCTCTCAGCTATCTCTCGTAATTATCTCTCGTCTCTCATTTATCTCTCACATTAGAGATGAGTGAGAGATGAGAAACAAAAATGCCGTTATCGGTTCAATCAAATCACGTTCGCGCAGGTAAACGCATGTATACGGGAACTTTGACTCGATCCCCCAGCCACCTTGCAGCATTGTTATCTCTCATATTTATCTCTCGTCTTTCTGCTATCTCTCGTATTAGTGACGGATGAGAGATGAGAGATACGTGAGTGATGGACGGGCGTGGATTTTTGGACGGTTTTTGGGCGTTTTGAGGCTGATTCCGTCCGAAAATCCACTCTCATTCGATAGGCGTCCAAGTTTCCACGCTCGCGCGGCGGTCACGCGGGGCCTTTGCCCAATCCGCCAGCATCGTCTTCAGTTCGCCGCAGAGCCGCGGCCCCATATGGGTATACTCTCGGGGATTCGACTCGATTCGCCCCCGCTGGGGCGTCAAAGGAGACTGCATATGTCCACCACCTCAACCGACCCGCGCGCCGCTGCTGCCGCACTGCTGGTGCCCGGTACCATCTGTCACGGTTTTGCCGTCGAGCGCTGCGAGACCGTGCCCGAGCTCGACTCGGACGCCTACGTGCTGCGCCACACCGCCTCGGGCGCTCGCCTGCTGTACCTGGCGTGCGACGACGAAAACAAGGCCTTTGCCATTGGCTTTAAGACGCCGCCGGCCGATTCCACCGGCGTGTTCCATATTCTTGAGCACTCGGTGCTGTGCGGATCGGCCAAGTTTCCCGTCAAGGAGCCATTTGTCGACCTGATCAAGAGCTCCATGCAGACGTTCCTCAACGCCATGACCTACCCCGACAAGACCATCTACCCCGTTGCCACCACCAACGAGCAGGATCTGTACAACCTGATGGACGTGTATCTGGACGCGGTGTTCAACCCGGCCATCTACACCAAGTCCACCATTTTTGAGCAGGAGGGCTGGCACTACGAGCTGGACCTGCCGGAGGACGCCGAGGGCGATGGCGAGGGCGGCTCCGCGAGCCTGCGCGAGGGCACCCTGCGCTATAACGGCGTGGTGTTCAACGAGATGAAGGGCGCGCTGTCCGATCCCATGAGCGTGCTGGACGATGCTGTCAACGCCGCGCTCTATCCCGACACCGCCTATGCGCACGAGAGCGGCGGCGACCCGCGTGCGATTCCCGCGCTCACCTACGAGCAGTTCCTGGATACGCACGCACGCCACTACAATCCTTCCAACTCCTATATAACGCTCTACGGCGACCTGGACGTGGACCGCGCCCTGGCCTTTTTGGACGAGCGTTATCTGTCGCAGTCGAGTGCCGCGAGCCGCCGCATGGACGCCGCCGTTGCCGCCGGCGAGGACCCGTCCGCGCTGGCGCCCAATCCGCTGGGCGTGCAGGCACCCGTGACCTGCGAGTACAAGCGCGTCGAGATGGCCACTACACCCGAGAACGCCCTGGTGGGCTTGGGCCTGGTGCTGGGCAGCGCGCTCGACCGCAAACGCACGATCGCGGCGGATATCCTGTTTGAAGCACTGCTGGGTTCCAACGAAGCGCCGGTTAAGAAGGCCATTCTGGCCGCCGGCCTGGGCGGCAACGTGGTGAGCTACACCGCGGCCGAGAGCCTGCAGCCCTACGAGCTCATCATGCTGCAAAACGCGCAGCCCGGCGTGGCGCGCGAGCTGCGTCGCGTGTTCCAGGACGCCTGCCGCGACCTATGCGAGCATGGCGTTCCGCGCGAGCGCCTGGAAGCCATCATCAGCAGCAACGAATACGACCTGCGCCAGCGCGACTACGGTATCGCCGACGGCGTGGCCATTGCGTGCGACGCGCTGAGCACATGGCTCTACGATGACGACGCCGCGACGCTGGCGCTCAAGTACGGTCCAGTGTATGAGGAGCTGCGCGGCGACCTGGACGGCAGCTACTTTGAGGACCTGCTGCGCGAGCTGGTGCTGCAGAACGATCACATGGCACTGGTCGAGCTGGTGCCGGTGGACGCCGCCGAGGGCGCGGAGATCGCCGAGGCCGCCGAGCTGGCAGCCAAGCGCGATGCCATGACCGATGCCGAGCTGGCCGACGTGGTCGAGCGCACAGCTGCGCTGCGTGCCGCGCAGGAGGCCGAGGACACGCCCGAGGCCAAGGCCACGCTGCCGCGCCTGCGCGTGTCCGACATTGGCGAGGCGCGCCCCGAGCCTCCGCTGGTCGTAGACACGACTGCGCCCATCCCCTGCCTGCGCCACGACATCCCCACCAACCGCCTGGCCTACGCCATGCAGTATTTCGACCTGAGCTGCGTCGCGTTTGAAGACCTGCCCTATGTGACGCTGCTCTGCCGCCTGCTCAAACAGCTGCCCACGAGCGAGCACTCGGCCGAGGAGCTCGACAACTTGCTCGCCGGCAAACTGGGCTTTTTGAGCTTTACGACCGAAGTCATGACCCAGCCCGACGTGGACGGCGTGCGCCCCTACCTGCTGGTGAGCGCCGGCGCCCTGTCCGAGAAGATCGATGCGCTGGCGAGCCTGCCGCGCGAGGTGTGGTCGAGCACGCTTTTGGCAGATGCCGATGCCGACCGCATGCGCGACGTGCTCACGCAGATTCGCATTGGGCTTGAGCAGGGCTTTATCAACAACGGCCACTCGGCGGCGCTCGGTCGCGCGATGAGCTACAGCTCGCCTTCGGCCGTGGTGCGCGAGCAGCTTTCGGGCGTGGATTTCTACCTGTTCCTGCGCGATCTGCTCGAGCACTTTGACGAGCGCGTGGACGGGCTGCGTACCAAGCTTGCCGAGCTGGCGGAGCGCATCTTTGTGGCCGATGGCTGCATGGCGAGCTTTACCGGCAGCAACGAGGACTTTGACGCGTACTGGAATGCTGCTGGCGACCTGGGGCTGGGCGCTGGCGACAGCACCGATGCCGGCCGCAACGCGCTCGTGGTGCCGACGCCGCGCGACTGCCACGAGGCCTTTGTCATCCCCAGTGACATCTGCTTTGCGGCAAGCGCGTGCGACCCGCGTCGCTTGGGGCTCGACGTGACGGGCGCCTGGGCGGTTGCCGCCAACGCGCTCTCCTACGACTACCTGTGGAACGAGATCCGCGTTAAGGGCGGTGCGTACGGCTGCGGATTCCGCGCGGCCGGTGAGCGTCAGACGGCGTTCTACACCTACCGCGACCCGGCAATCGACCCCTCGATTGAGCGCGTGGCGCGCGCAGGCGAATGGCTCGGCAGCTTTGAGCCTGACGAGGCCGCCTTTGAGGGCTTTATCGTGAGCTGTGTGAGCGGTATGGACGCGCCAGTGAAGCCGTACGCGCTCACCAAGCGCCGCAACACGACCTACCTGGCCGGGCTCGATCCGCATGCGCGCGAGGAGCGTCGCGCCCAGATGCTCGCCGCCACGCCCGTTGAGCTGCGCTTGCTCGGCGCCGACGTGACGCGCATCGCAGCCGAGTCGCCCACCTGCGTCTTTGGCAGCCGCGAAGTCATCGCCGAGAGCAACGCCGGCTTTAACGTCATCGACCTGCTGGGCTAACGCACAAAGGTAGATTTTTGGGACATGCCCGGAAATCTACCTTTTTTTGCGGCTTGGGCGAGGCGGCGCAGCCCACCGCGGCGGTTTGTCTTAATCTGTAACATCTAGACGGCAATATCGGCTCCAGATGTTACAGATCGAGACGTTCCCGAACGGCACCAGCTCTTTGTCTCAATCTGTAACATCTAAGTCCAATTTTGCCGAGTTACTGTTATAGATCGAGACAAACCGCCGCAGACGCCCATCACAGCACAGACCACTACAAAGGTGCCTGTCCCCTTTCTCAGTGGCGATTCGAACACTTGTTCTATACGCACACATGTTCTATAGTAGAGGTGCTTGCATCGAACTGAAATTGCAACTAGAATATAGTTGCAGAATGTGAGGCGGGATGACTCGATCCGATAAACTCATCGCCCAGCTGCTTAGCTGTCCTTCAACGTATAGATTTGCTGACTTTCTTAAAGTTATGGCTTCATATGGCTTTGAAATGGGCAGCAAAGGCAAGACATCCGGATC
>DBGFJU010000041.1:0-9647 GCA_048529485.1 Collinsella aerofaciens
ACATGACCTGATGCGCAAGGTCATTATCCGCATAAAGGGTCACTCTGTCAACGTCAAGACCCCTTATCTCTATCTGCTTTTCCTCAAGCCTTGGCTCAAAAGTCACAAGGGTATCGACTATCGGCTCAAGCACAAGCGCTATTCCAGCTTGGTTTCTACCGTGGGAGTCTTATCCGCCGCAACTGGAATACGGGCGGTGTCCATGCTCAGGCAGTGCTTGGGGCAGCTTTCGATGCACTCGCCGCACACCACGCAGGCATACGGGTCGATCGACCACGTTCCACCCTTGCGATCGACCGCGAGCGCGCCCGCCGGGCAGCGACGCGCGCACATGCCGCAGCAAATGCACACGTCCATGTCGTTAACGATATGTCCGCGCAAGCGCTCGGGTACCGCGAGCTTCTCCTGCGGATAGCACACCGTTACCGGCTGCTTGACCATAGAACCCAAGGCCGTCTTGGCAAATGTCAGTAAACTCATGCCGCGCCTACCTTTCCGTGCAGCTAATGCAGGGGTCGATGGTCAGGATAATCATGGGCACGTTGGCAAGGAGCACGCCCTGCAGCGCATGCGTCAGACCCGCCAGGTTTTGCGACGTCGGCGTTCGCACGCGAAAACGGTCCAGGTTCTTGGTGCCGCTGCCGCGCACATAGTAATACGCCTCGCCGCGCGGCTGCTCAATCACAACCTCGCCGCGCGCACCGTCGGCCGGCGTGAGCTTGGTGCGCCCGCCGATACCGTCGTGCGGAATCTTGCCCACTAGCTCCTTGATAATATCCATGGCCTGCGTGACCTCGGCACAACGCACCTGGCAGCGGGCATAGCAGTCGCCATCGCTAGCAACGATAGGCTCAAACGCGGCCAGATCAGCATAGGCGCCGTCGCCAAACATGCGCACGTCGTAATCCACGCCCGAGGCGCGACCGAACGGGCCGACCATCGACAGATCCAGCGCGTCCTTCTTGCTGATCACGCCCACGCCGTGCAGGCGCTCGCCGCAGCTATTGTCGTCCAAAAACGTATGCACCAAGGCCTCGTAGTCAGGACGCATGGCATCGAGCGTCTGGACAATGCCCGCCAGTTCGGAGTCCTCAATGTCGTGTTTAAGGCCGCCGATCTCGTTAATCGAAAGGATCACGCGGCCGCCGCAGGTGCTCTCAAAGATCTTAAGAATCTGCTCGCGTAGGGTCCACGAACGATAGAACAGTGCCTCGAAACCAAAGGCATCGGCGAGCAGGCCCAGCCACAGCAGATGCGAGTGAATGCGCGAAAGCTCGTGCAGAATGGTGCGGATATACTGCACGCGGCCGGGCACCTCGATGTCGAGCATGCGCTCGCAGGCGCTGGCATAGCCGCAGCTGTGGCCCACGGCGCAGATGCCGCAGATGCGCTCGGCGATGTAGCCAAACTGGTGCATATCACGCTTTTCGGTGAGCTTCTCGAGTCCGCGGTGCACAAAGCCGATCTGCGGAATTGCCTCGATGACGCGGTCGTCCTCGATCACCAGGTCCAGATGAAGCGGCTCGGGCAGCACCGGGTGCTGCGGGCCAAACGGAATAACGGAGCGATGTGCCATGGGCCTTACGCCTCCTTTTTCTGCTTGTCGCGGGCGGCCTTGGCGGCAAGCGCCGCGCGGACCTTGGCCGCTTTCTCGGGATCCATGGCGGCGAGCTTTGCCTCCATCTCGGCAGCCTTGAGCGCGGCCTTCGCAGCAGTTTCATCGTGCTGAGCATCGGAGCCGGCAGCCGCAGCGGGCTGAGCGACGGCAGCGCCCGCAGCATCGCCAGCGCCCGCAGTGCCCTCCCCCGCAGCGGCCGTGGCAGTAGCAGCCTTCTCGGCCGCGGCCTTGCGCGCCTTGGCCTCGGCAGCGGCACGGACCTTCATGGCTTTCTCGCGCGCGGCCTTCACCTCGGGCGTGATAACGCTCATGGGCTCGGCAGTCGAGACCTGGTAGAAAAAGCCCTTAAAGTCAATCTGCATATCGGTGATGGCAAGACCAAACAGGTCGTGCGCTTCGTTTTCAAACGGGAATACTGCCGGATAGTACGAGCTGATGGACGGAATCTCCTGGTACTGATTAATTCCCTCAACCACCAGGTTCTCGATCGCATAGCTGCCGTCCTGCGCAATCTGCTCCTGAGCAACACGAACGTTGATAAACGTATAGACCAGGCGATACGTGCCGTCGTCGACGTTGCGCTCGGCGTGCATTTGCACAAAGCGCGCGCCGACGCCCTTGAGCGCCTGGACATGCGACAGGAGCTCGTCGATCCCGACGGTGGTATAGATAGCCTTTTGCATTACTCGGCCTCCTTTGCAGCGGCGGGCGCGGCGGACCTGGTGGACACGTTGGCCTCGACACCGTCACCGGCACCATCAGCCCCGGCCCCCGCAGCCACAAACCCATCCTCGCCCAGCTCAACGCCACCGTCCCAGGTTGCGGCACCGCCCACGCTGAGCGGATTGCCGCCGGCGCGCATCACGGCCTCCTTCTGGTCCAGGATGCCGCACGCCTCCACAATGGCATCGATCACGGTCTCGGGGCGAATGGCGCACCCGGGCGCGTACACGTCCACGGGAATTGCGCGGTCCACGCCGCCGATCACGTTATAGGCATCGCGGAACACGCCGCCCGAACACGCGCAGATGCCGCAGGCCACCACGCACTTGGGCTCGAGCATCTGGTTGTAGATCTGGCGCACGACGGGCAGGTTCTGGACATTGACCGACCCCGTCACCAAAAAGATATCCGCATGCTTAGGGTTGCCGGTGTTGACCACGCCAAAGCGCTCCGCATCGAACAGTGGCGTGAGCGAGGCCAGCACCTCGATATCGCATCCGTTGCAGCTCGAGCCGTCGTAATGAATAACCCACGGCGAGCGCGACATTTTATGATCCATGGATGCCGCCTCCTAAATAAACACGTCGACGAGGATGGGCATAAGGTTGAGCAGGCCAAACACCAGCGCCACGCCCCAGCCGAGCTTAAAGCAGCTGCGCCAGGTGCTGCGTGCGAAGGTGTTGTCGATCAGCACCTCGACAAAATACGTCGCAGCCATCACGACCAGGGCGACCAGCCAGCTCACCGGGTTGTCCCAAACAAAGAACATGCCCACCCACATCAAAAACAGCACGGTCTCGCACCAGTGCATAAGGGTCATCTTGGCCAGCGTGCCGCCGCTCATCTCGGTGGCGACGCCCTGGACAATCTCCTGATGCGCGTGATGCGAGTACGAAAGGTCGAACGGCGACTTGCGTAGCTTGATGGTGAGTACCGCAAGCAGCGCCAAGAAAATGGGCGCACTGTACGCGATGATGGGCGCCGACTGCCCGGTTACGGCGATGGAGTCGAAGCTATCGGTAGCAAGGTACAGGCCCACGCTCATCAGCAAAACGGCGGGCTCGTAACTCATGACCTGTAGCAGCTCGCGGTCGGCGCCGACCTGGGCAAACGGGCTTTGCGTCGAGGCGGACGCCAGCACCACAAAGATTGCAGCGAGGGTAACCATAAAAGCGCACAGCAGCGTGTTGGAGCCCGACACAAAGATGCCGCCGCCCACGACGGTGAAGATGAGCGCGCACGCCATGTAGGTATCGTCCATGGTGTTTACGCTGGCAGGGGCCTTGCGCAGCAGCTTGGCAACGTCGTAGAAGGGCTGCAGCAGGCGCGGGCCCACGCGGCCCTGCATGCGGGCGGACAGCTTGCGGTCAACGCCGTCGATCAGGCCGCCCACAAGCGGCGCCAGCAAGGCAAACGCCACGGTACCAATAAAGATGCCCACGACGCCCGAACCTTCAAAATACTTGCCGCGCAGCACCGAGGGCGCGCTCATGGCAAGCCGCTCGGGCCCAATCCACGCGCAGCACAGCAGCGCAAACAAGATAATGCTGCAGCACACCACGCTACCCGCGGGGCCAATACGCTTCTCGCCAAGGGCGTCCTCCGAGTACCAATTTCGCTTTTCGGCCTTCACCTCGTGTCCCATCGAGCCGCGGAAATGGCGGTAATTGTCGGTTCCCACACCCGAAAGATATACGTTTACATGCGGTTTGTTGCTCACGCGGAATGAAGTCAGCAGCACCACGGCGATAAACGCCACGATAACCACCATCAGATACATGGCGTCCTTGCCAATAACGTACGGCACGCGGCCAAACACCATGGCCAAGTAAGGCGACACCAGGCCGCTCGAGATAACCGGGAAGGCCACGCAGCACAGAATCAGGAGCGCGGCGATGGTGTTGAGGGCCATCCATTCGGTCTTGTGGACATTGACCTCAACGTTTTGAGCCGTGGGGTCGACGCCCGAAAGCTTGGCAAGCCACTTGCCCCAGAAGTAAAACGTCGCGGCCGAGCCAAAGGCAAGCACCATGATCATGAGCACGTTGCCGGTCTGCGCAAACGCCACCAGGGCGCCCCACTTGGACACGAGCATGCCAAACGGCGCCACAAACATGCCCATGATGCCCAGCATCATCAGCCGCGTCAGGTGCGGCATGCGGCTGAACATACCGTCCATGTCCTCGATATTGCGGCTGCCGATATGATGCTCGGCCGTGCCCACGCACAGGAACAGCAGCGACTTGGCCACCGTGTGGAACAGGATCAGGAAGATGGCCGCCCACACGGCCTCGGGCGCGCCGACACCCAAGCAGGCACTGATGAGGCCCAGGTTGGAAATGGTGGAGTACGCGAGCACGCGTTTGGCGTTGCTCTGCGAGATGGCCATGAGGGCAGCGAGCAAAAACGTGATGGCACCCACACTCGTGACCATAAAGCCAGTCACGGGATAGATGGCATAGAGCGGGCTGAGCTTGACCATCAGGAACACGCCGGCCTTGACCATGGTGGACGAGTGCAGCAGGGCGCTCGTGGGCGTGGGGGCAACCATGGCACCCAACAGCCAAGTGTGGAACGGCATCTGTGCGGCCTTGGTGAGTGCGGCGAGCGACAGCAGGATGACCGGCATCACCAGCAGCGCGGATTGCGCGGTTCCGGCGCCGGAAAGCTCGATCATGCCCGAGATGGTCAGCGGCATGCCGTTAACGTGCAGATACATGAGTCCGATCAAAAACGCGATACCGCCCAGCATGTTGAGAACGATCTGGGTGAAGGCGTTTTTGATGGCCTCGGGCGTGCGCGTGTAGCCAATCATAAGGAACGAGCACACGGTGGTGATTTCCCAGCCGCAGAACAGCCACTCAAGGTTGTCGCTCGTCACGATGACGAACATGGCCGAGAGGAACAGGAACATAAGCGCCAGGAACTGCGGGCGACGGTCGGG
Source organism: Collinsella aerofaciens (assembly GCA_048529485.1). Classification (GTDB taxonomy): domain Bacteria; phylum Actinomycetota; class Coriobacteriia; order Coriobacteriales; family Coriobacteriaceae; genus Collinsella; species Collinsella aerofaciens_CJ. Next base: position 5,286 of record DBGFJU010000041.1, read on the forward strand.
CGCGGTCTGCCCGCGCAGCGCGGCCTCGTGCTCGTCGTGGGCCTGGAAGTCCTTCATGTAGCCCAGGGCATACACGCAGATTAGGCTGCCGACGATGCCGACGGCGAGGACCATGATCACGCTCATGTAGTCCAGGTAGAGCGGCGTTGCGATGACGGCTTCGGCCGCGGGCAGCGTCATGGCTGCAAAGGCGAGCGAGCCCACCAGCTGGACGATGCCGAGCACCGTGGTGAGCGCGTTCCTATATTTGTACGCGTTGTACAGGATGACGGCGCACAGGATGACATCGATGACGGAGCTGATGATCGAGAGCACGTGCGAGGTGCCGGGGGCGACCTCAAAGCTCTGCGGACCCGTGCCAAAAAACATGACGGCGACTACAACTGTCACCGCCATAATAATGCCGGAACCTATGAGCCCCACCGCATCGCGGGCGCGGTCACCGCGCACGAGCAGCATGCCCAGCGCCGGTACCAGCGGAAACAGGGTAAGGAAATACAGTAGCGTCATACCATCACTCCCCCATGCAAAAACGCTGCAATTGTTTAACGTTATAGCTCAATTGAGGAGTAGCGGCGGCAGGTTTTCGGTCAATTGGGGAGTTTTAGGCGTACGGGGTAAGGAGTCTGTCCTCATTGGAGTAGAGGGGCAACGTTTCCTTACCGCGGCGACAGGCGCGCGGGCCGCTGCGCGGTTTATTGGCCACGTTGGAGAATGTCCCGATAGGCTCGCACCGGTCCAAAAAGTTGGCGCGGCAAGAAAAATGCGCCCCTGTGGGCGCACCATCCCGTTTGCTATTTCGCCTTTTTAACGCGCGGCTTGCGACCGCGCGGCTTATCGACCAGTGCGGACTCACCGCTCTCGCGGTACTGACGGCACCAAGCCTTGACCGAAGACTCGCTGGGAATCTTGTGCTTGATCATGGCCTCGCGAACCGTTAAGCCGTTTTCCAAGCGGTCCTTGACCACGGCGAGCTTAACTTCGTACGAATAGGTGTGATGATGCGAACCGGCGTTGAGAACGGCGTCGGCACCGCCCACAGCATACGCGCGGGCCCACTGACGAGCTGTGGCCTGGGGAATGCCAAGCTCCGCGGCGAGGGCGCGATGGCCGACCCCCTCTTGGAGGATCTCGACGGCGCGCTGCCTAACCTCGGGCGCATGCGTGCGAGTCCTAGTTGCTTCCGACATACCTGCCACTTCTTAGCCTTAACCGTTAATCTGCTTTCTTACGTGCAAGTTAGATAGTAGCATTTTACTGTTTGCTCAAAGCAGTTAATTAAAATAGACGCGGCGTTATCTGGGCATTTGGCACCAAATTACGACATTTCTTTATCGATTATTTACGCTGGTAGCTGACTCGCAGCTAATCGTCATTCGCTTGTCAACAAAATTGACATCTCTTTATGTCCTTTGGTATAGAGGATATAGTTATTAACCCCTCCCACAATAATTTTGAGTGATCTGCAATGCAGTAGACGTCCTCACTCCTCATGATTACCGCGCATTGCCATCCACTGGAGCAAAACAAAAAGGGCGGGACCTGCTGCGCTTGCAGGCCCCGCACCGGTTGACACCCGACGGGACACAGCCGGGCGAGACGGATCCGTGCTACCGCCCCGCCTGGCCGCGATGTCCAACTACAGCTCGTTGGCCGCGTGATACGCCGTGCGAATGGCGCTCGCAATGTCGGCGGTGCGCTCGCCCGAGCAGTCGCCCACGCAGGTCACGGGCACCGTCACGCCATCCAGGTCAAACGCGTTGGCCTTGGAGCCCACGGCCATCACCACGTAATCGCAGGCGATCTTCACCGGCTCCTCGGCGCCGTCCTCGGCGGTGCGAACGGCCTCCACGCCCTCGTCAGTAATGGCGGTCAGGCGGGTCTTCACGTGCTGCTCCACGTTGTGCTCGGCAAAGTCGCTCATAATCAGCGGCAGAATGGTCTCAGACTCGCCCGCGGCAATCTTGTCGAGCATCTCCACGATCGCCACCTCGCAGCCGTGCTGCAGCAGATACTCGGCAGTCTCGGTGCCCACCAGGCCACCGCCAATGACGGCGACGCGGCCGCTGAGCTCCACCTTGCCGGCCAGCACGTCCCAGCTCGAGACGACCTTGTCCGAGTCGGCACCCGGAACGGGGATGACCACGTCGTGCGCGCCCACGGCCACAATCGCGGCGTCGGCGGCGTTGAGGTCCGCGGGGCTAGCGACGTGGTTGAGCTCAACCTTCACGCCCAGGCCAGGCAGAATCTTCTCGTAATACTCGACCGAGCGCATGATCTCGTCCTTGCGCGGGGGCGCGGCCGCCAGCACAATCTGGCCGCCCAGATGATCGCTCGCCTCGTAGACGGTCACGTTGTAGCCGCGCTTGGCTGCCACGCGCGCGGCCTCCAGGCCGGCAATACCGCCGCCCACCACGGCGATCTTCTTGTCGCCCTCGCCCGGCTTGATGGCGATGGTCGCCTCGTCGCCGTTCTCGGCATTGAGCACGCACGAGATGTACTTGCGGTTTTGAATCGCGTCGACGCAGCCCTTGTTGCAGTTGAGGCACTCGCGGATGGGCTCACCCGTGGCGGCCTTCAGCGCAATGTCGGGGTCGCACATGAGCGAGCGGCCATAGGCGATGATGTCGGCGGCGCCGTCTTCCAGAATCTTCTCGCCGGCCTCGACCGAAACCACGCGGCCGACGGTTGCCACCGGCACGGAGACCAGGGCCTTGACGCGCTCGGCCACGGGCAGCGTCCAGTTGTAGGGCATGGCGCCCATGGGCGGAATGGTGTCGCCCATGTTGCCGGTATGGTTGGCCTGCGCGACCTGGATCATGTCGATGCCCGCGCCCTCGAGCAGCTTGGCGAACTCGCAGGCCTCGTCGGGCAGCAGGCCGCCCTTGCCGCGCGGCGTGCCGTCGGGGTTCTCCATGATCACGGGGAGCTTGTACTCCACCATCAGCCCCGGCGCGGCCTCCTTAATGGCAGCGACGACCTCCAGCGCATAGCGAACGCGGTTCTCGAACGAGCCGCCGTACTCGTCGGTGCGCTTGTTGAGGATGGCCGAGCACAGCGAACCCACCAGGCGGTCGCCGTGGACCTCGATGGCGTCGATGCCGGCCTGCTGCGCGCGGGCGGCCGAGGCGGCGATGGCCTCCTTGATCTGGGTGAGCTGCTCTACGCTCGCCTCGTTCACAAAGTGCTGCATGTCGTGATGCAGCTTGGCGTAGGCCTGCTTGCGGATCTCGTTGGACTCGGCCATCTTGGCGGCGAAGGTCTCCTCGTCGCCGGCGGCTTTGGCCTCCTGCGCGGCCTTGGCGGCGGCCATGGAACCCATGACCATGCGGCCGACGCCGGGCACGTCGTACTCGGGGTGGAACAGCTGCAGCGCAACCTTGGCACCGTGCTTGTGGACAGCGTCGGCCAGGGCCTTAAACGTGGGGATCTGGGCGTCGGTCGCCAGCTTGGGCGTGGGGCTCGCAGTCATGACGGGAGCGACGTCGCCGATGACGATGTAGCTCACGCCGCCACGGGCCAGGCGCTCGTAAAAAGCTAGGCTGCGCTCGCCGATGGAACCGTCGCGCTCCTCGTAGCCGGTGGTCAGCGGCGGAAACATAATGCGGTTCTTGAGCTCAAGGGGGCCAACCGTAATGGGCTGGAGCAGCTTGGATGCAGGTGTGGTCATGGACATTCCTCTCTTGTAGGCGCGACGGCGATGATGCCGCGTAGTTGTCTAGAGGATATGGCATGGGAATACAACAGCGCAACGGAAATCGGCGGACAGCAGGTAGCGGCAGGTGGATGGGGATGGGACGTCTGCCGGTTTGTCTCAATCTGTAACAGTTACGTGGCAAAACTGGGTCTTACTGTTACAGATCGAGACAAACCAAACCCGCTTGCTAGAAAATCTCAATCTATAACAACAACTCGGCAAAATCCGTCCCTCGTGTTACAGATTTAGACAAACACGACCCAACCCACCGGTATATCTCGATCTGTAACACCTAGCCGCCCAAATCGGGTCTAGATGTTACAGATCGAGATTTTGTTTGAGAGGCCGAGAATTGGACCGAAAACACGGTCCCGAAATAACAAAAAAGCTCGCCGGCTAGGCCGACGAGCTGCAAGTTCTTGGTCGCGGGGGCAGGATTTGAACCTACGACCTCCGGGTTATGAGCCCGGCGAGCTACCAGACTGCTCCACCCCGCAATGTCTGGGCGCCTCATGTGCGCAATAAAGAATATTACGCGGGAGTTCGGTAAACGGCAAGGAAAATCTCGTAGAGCATAATTCCTTCATATTTAAAACCCCTCAGCCCCTATCACTGTAAACGAATCGCGGCCGAGCGCCCACGCCCGCCCGGAAACAAAGGTGCGC
>DBGFJU010000042.1:0-65875 GCA_048529485.1 Collinsella aerofaciens
CCAAAACCACCCCCCCGCCCCCCCCCCGGGAAGCCCTCCCTGCCGTCACATTATTCAACCAGTTTTGCGGGCGTGCGCCGCTGCGCGGCTAGCCCGCGTGCTCCTCGGCGGGGTTGGTCTGATTGTTTTTGTTGAAGCTCTGCCTTTGGCTCAAATGGAAACGGGAGACGCATCTGCATCCCCCGCTTTTGTTGTGGTTACTCTAGGTCAATAAATTTAGTGCTTAGGATCTTGCCGTCTTTTACTAGCATTCTGGCCATGGTGGGGCCTCGGGTGCCTCTGGGGTAGCTGGCGCTGCCCGGGTTGAGGACTAAGCAACGGCCCACTTGGGCTTCTTTGGTTACGTGGGTATGGCCGTTGATGGCTACGTCTACGGATCCCACCGGAAGGTCTTCGCGGTAGTGGGCTACGGCGAATTTGAGGCCTTCGTAGGTAAAGAGCGCAAGACGGTCTACATCGGGGCCGTAGTCGCGGTAGTAATCGTTGTTGCCCAGTACGGCCCGAACGGGGGCGATGGTGCATAGGTGCTCGTAGTCCATCTCTGACGTGAGGTCGCCGGCGTGGATGATCAGGTCTGCGCCCTCAAGCTCATCCAAGAGCGCAGGCGATAAATAGCCGTGGGTGTCCGAGATGATGTCGATGCGCTTGGCGCTTGCACTGTTCATGGGATCCCTTCCGCAAAAAACGATTCGGCAGATACATACAAAAAGGCCCCACGGCTCCGCAGACGATGGGTCTACAGGGCTGCGGGGCCAGTGTGCTAGAGACTCAGAGCCTTCTTGAGCGGCACGACGCGGCGGCGCGAAACCGGCACGCGTTCGTCGACGCCCGTAATGCCCAGCTGGATGGCGCCCGAGGGCACCGTCTCCACATCCGTGACGCACGCCAAGTTGACGATATAGCGGCGGTGAACACGGAAGAAGCCAAAGTCGCAGAGCTTGGCCTCAAACTGCGCCAGCGAGGTCGTCGACAAAAAGCGATCATCGACGGTATAGATGCAGGAGTAATCGTCCTTGGCCATGATAAAGCGAATGTCGTCCACGGGAATGAGCACCTTGCGGCCGCCCTTTTCCACCGGGATACGCTCGATGGTCACCTTGCTGTCCGTAACCGGCTTGGTGCGTTGCATGACCTTCTCGATCGCGCGATCCAAGCGAGCTTCCTCGACCGGCTTCATCAGATAATCGACGGCATCCACGTCGAACGCCTCGACCGCATGGTCACTATACGCAGTCACAAACACGATCGCCGGCGGATTTTTGAGCTTATGCAGCGCCTCGGCAAGTTGCAGGCCCGAGGCACCGGGCATCGAGATATCGAGAAACACGACATCCACGCGACTTTCCATAAGCATCTCGATGGCGGAGCGGACGCTCGACGCCTCCGTGATCGTGCCGATCTTGCCCGTTTGCTCGAGCAGGAAGCGAAGCTCCGAGCGAGCCGGCGCCTCATCATCCACAATCATCGCACGCAGCATAGGGATAAAACCTTTCGTCAACTAACTACGCCGGGCATCCGTCGCATGACGTTGAGCCCGTAGCCTTTTATTTTACTCTTGAATGTCAAAGATGCTCTCTGACAAATCAAGATGAAGGAGCACTTTGGTGCCCTTGCCCGGCGCCGATTCGACACGCGTATAGGAGTGCGGCCCATAAAAGCGATGGATGCGCTCCGAAATATTGTGCATGGCCACACCGGCGCCGCCACCCTGGGGAGAGCTGGCGTCGGGACGGGCAGAACGCTCGTCAAACAGTCTGGCGGCGGTACCCTCATCCATGCCCACGCCATTATCGGCCACGGCAATCAAGATTGCATCCTCGCCGTCTTGGTGAACGGTCACGTCGATCCTCAGGGCGTCGTCATCGCCCATACCATGACGTACGGCGTTCTCGACAATCGGCTGGATCACGAACGCCGGCACCAGCGTATCTTCCACGTCCTCGGACACATCGAACGTCGCAAGCACGCGGTCCTCGCCAAAGCGGGCCTTCTCAAAGGTAAGGTAGCGCTTGGTCTGTGTAACCTCGCGCGAGACCGGAATAAGCGATCCCGAGTTGTCGAGCGTGGCACGATAGAACGATGAGAACTCACGAAGCAGTTCGCGGGCCCGCAGCGGGTCGGTGCGCGTAAACGATGCAATGGTGTTCAGCGTGTTGAACAGGAAGTGCGGGTTAATCTGCGCTTGCAGCGCACGCACCTCGGCGCGCGCCGTGAGTTCCTTTTGCACCTCGAGCTCGTGGATGGCGAGCTGCGTGGACAAGATCTCGGCAAAGCCCGAGGCAAGCGCGTACTGGGTACGGTCGACGGCGCGCGGGGTCTTGTAGTAGAACTTGAGCGTGCCGACGGTACGATCGCCCACCTTGATGGGGGCGATAATGCCGGCGGGGACTTGGTTGTGCGAGCCATCCGAGCCCACGACATCCACCATACGGTTGAACGACTGCACGATGCCATGTTCGATAACGTAGCGTGTGGCAAGCGTGTGGATGGGAGAATCTGGCAGTAGTTTTTCCTCAAACTCGCCTGCGCAGGCCAACACGTTGCCCTCGTCGGTGATGGCCACCGTCATGGCGCGCGTCTCGGGCAAAATGCGCCGGCACACCAAACGCGCCGACTCCTGCGTCAGACCGCCCTTAATGTCCTCAAGCATGGCCGAGGCCACCGAGAGCGTCTCCTCGGTGTACTGGGAGCGCACCGAATCGGGATTGAGCGTCAAAAAGATAAAGATGCACAGAAAGATGCACAGCAGCGCGCAGGCAATCACCGTGGCGATCGGCTCGATACCGGTCACCAAGGCAAAAATAAAGTACACCAGCACGCAAATGGCGCAGGCAACGGCAATGATGCGAAAGATTGATATTGAACTATCGCGCTGGGCGCGGCGGTCGATCATTCGGCCCCCTCCAGGATACTGATCAGTTGTGCGTCACGCCAAAGCCCGTCCATGATCTTGGGCCAAAAGCTCTGGAAACGCAGGTAGCTTGCAGCGTTTTGGCGCGCATAGGCCTTTGCCTCGTCGATACCATGGCGCCAGATGCGCAGGTAGCCCTCATGCTCGCGGGTAAACACGCTGCGGACCATAGCGGTCTTGCGCACGCGGTCGTCGAGCTCGCGCGAAATCCACGGGCCCGGGTAGGGCATGAGCGATGCCGCCGTAACGGGAATGAGCTCCTTTTGATGCGCGGCGAATGTCAACTTTGCCCTTTCGTAGTACCAACGGTATACATCCTGCATAAAGCGCGGTGAGCGCTTTTCGGACTCCGGAGGCAGATGACGCACGGTCCACTCGTTATCGAACCACACGTCGTAGCCAAACATGCGCATGTTAAAGAGGTAATCCAAGTCCTCGCCGCGGGTGATAAACGGGTCAAAGGCTACACGCGTAAAGGCGCGGGCGTGCAGGGCCATCAGGCCGCCGCACACGTAGTTGGAGCGCGAGATGCGGGTGCCCGAGAGCGCCTTTTTCATCCAACGGTTGAACTCGATGCGCTTGGTCCACCAACGATGGCAGATGCCCGCCTTGTCCGTGGGAGCCAGCGGCGAGCCGTCGCGATCGTAGAAATAGCCGCTCTTGACCAAGATCGGCAAGCCCTGACGCGTCTGCTGCCCCAACGCATAGGTCGCGCGCTTCATAAAGTCGGCGTCGATGACAGTCTCATCGTCATCCAAGAAGATAACCGCGTCATGCCCCAGCACAGCGGCGCAGGCTAGCCCCATATTGCGGATGGCACCGTAGCCTCGCAGGCTCACGCACTCGCCCGAACCCTTGGGCGCGATCTGAGCAACCCGGTCTGCGATGCGCGAGGCCTGGGTGTTGGTGACAACGGTGACCTTGAGCGTGGGATGCGCGTCGACAATCTCGTGCACGCGCAGCGACACATCGGCTGTGGCAGAAACGGGACAGACCACCAAAAGGATGATGCGCGGGATGTCACGTACCTGCTCAAGCGAGGCCAGGCAGCGGTCGAGTTCGGGATTGTCGGCGTTGAGTCGCGTCGAATGGTCATAGGTGCCAGGGGCGTTTGCGCAAGCGTCATCGCCCGCCCAATACGTTGGAATCACGACTGTGGCGTTCATGCCTTACCCTCCCTGCAACACAAAAACGGGACGCCGCCAAACACAGGCGACGCCCCGCGACCTAGCTGATTCCATCATACCCACTTGGGCAAATCATTGCTCGCAAGTCGCAATGTTTATTGCGGATAACCCCAAAAGAGTACCGTGGACAGGCACAATAGCCGCTCGCTCCTATGCGGCATGCTCTGCTGCCCGAGTCATGCGGGACAGGCGAACCAGCAGCATAAAGCCAACGATCAGCAGCACGCCAATAGAAAGGACGCCCAGCGACGGGTTGCCGGTCAGCGAGGTAACGACCGACACTAGGAAGGTACCCATGACGCTTGCATAACGACCAAAGATGTCAAAGAAGCCGTAGTACTCGTTGGACTTTTCCTTGGGGATAATGCGACCAAAGTAGCTACGGCTGAGCGCCTGCACGCCGCCCTGGAACAGGCCGACCATAATGGCAAGCACCCAAAATTCAAAGGCGGTCTTTAGGAAGAACGCGGCGAACAGCACAATGCCCATGTAGGCGGCGACCGCCACCAGGATCATGTTGAGCGTGCCCACGCGTCCGGCGAGCTTGCCGTAGATGATGGCGGACGGAAAGGCCACGAACTGCGTAACGAGCAGCGCCAGCACCAGCTGCGTCGAATCGATGCCCAAGGCCGATCCGTAACTGGTGGCCATGGAAATGACCGTGTGCACACCGTCGATATAGAAGAAGAACGCGATCATGTAGACCAGCACGGTCTTGTTGTGGGCGATCTCGCGCATGGTGTGTCCGACCTCGGAGAACACACCACCCACGATGTGGCCGATGGTGTCCTCGGGACCGCGCTCGCGACCGTACTTTTGCTTATAGGTGCGAATGAGCGGCAGGGTAAAGATGAGCCACCAGGCACCAGTGATGATAAACGACAGACGCGTTGCCAGCATGGTGGGGACGCCAAGAGCGGGGCCACCCATGATGAGCGCCAGGCAGATGACGAACGGCACGGTGGAACCGATGTAGCCCCAGGCATAACCCGAGCTGGACACGGCGTCCATGCGCTCGTCGGTGGTAATGTCGGGCAGCATGGCGTCGTAGAACGTCATAGAAGAGTTAAGGCCGATGGTGCACAGCACGTACACGGTCAAAAATGCCATGGCGGACATTGGGATAGCCTGCGCCAGGCAAAGCACCAGGCCCGTGAGGAAGAAGCCCAAGAAGAACTTGATCTTGTTGCCAGCGTAGTCGGCAAGCGCGCCCAGAATGGGCATGAGCATGGCGATGACCAGCGAGGCGATCGTCTGCGCATTGCCCCAGGCGACCACCAGGTCGGCCGAGGAAGCGCCGGTATTGATGGCGTTAAAGTAAATGGGCACCACCGAGGTATTGAGCAGCACAAGGGCCGAATTGCCCACATCATACATAACCCAGTTACGCTCGAGCTTGGTGTATTTCATGGACAGGGACCCTTCGTATTCGCCCGATATGCAGTTAGTTCATCGTACCCCAATTGTCCAGAAGCACCGGTAAGGATTCGGCAAAGGGGCACGCACAGGCCCTATTCCTCGCGGTCGAACTCCTCATCGGCTTCGAGCACGCGACCGCTGTAGTTGATGTGGCCGGTCACGGCATCCATGTCACCGGTCTCGATAAAACGTGCGACCGTGCACTCGTAATCGACCAGCGCGCGATCAAAGACCTCGGGGAAACTCTCGTTCGAGACCTCGTCGGTAAAGGGATTCTTCCATGTCAGATGGCCCAGGTTACCGGTGCGCTCGGGCAGCTCCGTCGTCACGCGATGGGCAAGGCCGTCGAGCAGCGAGTAGTCGTGCACCAAGCCCTCAACCAGCGAGATCGCGCGCGTCTTTGCGGAGCCGGCCGGCTCAATCGCGCGGTAAAGTCGCTGCATATTGGCAACGGCAGCACCGTACTCCCCCGCCGGAATGTCAATGCCGTACACGCGTCCGGCAACATAGCTCATCAGCACGCCGGCCACGCGATTGATGCGATCGGTGGTGACGATCTCGCCCGCCGGCGGGTAATCGTCGACCGTAGCGCCATCGCGTTTAAGCTGCAGCATCAGCACATCCAGGTCGCTCTCGATCACGGCATGGACCTGACTGCTCGAATTCTCAAGCTCTGAATCGGACTCCACGATGCCAAACTGCTGCTCATAGACAAAAGGATGGGCGTTGCGGTCGAGCACGTAATGAGACAGCAGGCCCAGCGCAAAGGCACGACCCAAGCTGGCGTCGCGCGGCAGCAGATGCGACACGCCGTCGCGCAGGCACGCGAACTGGCGAGACATGCGCGACCGATGCATGACCTGCGCCAGCAGCGTGCAGTCGGAAACACGCGGTGTCAGAATGTGAAAGAAAAACGGGTCGGGGCCTTGGTTGCCCAAGATAAAGGCAATGCGCTCTTCATCGGACGTGATGACGCCCTGCGGAAGACGGTCGATGCTTTCCTCGCCAAACAGATGATGGGTGATAAGCGCGGGCATAATGATCCTTTCGATTTCATTCGATGCCACCCATTATGCCCACCGCGCGCCCATGCCAAACCTGCGATGGTAAACGACGGCACGCAGACCGTCTACGCAAGCCCCAAGTGTGCTTTAACCTCGGCAGCGCGACGGCGGGACACGGGCACCGTCGAGGTTACGCGATCGAGCCTGAGCTCCATAAGACCCGTGGAACCGATCTCGACATTGTGCACGTCTTCCAAATTGACCAGATAGCTGCGATGGACGCGAATAAAGCCCTCGGAGACCAAGCGACGCTCGAGCGAAGAGATCGACTCATTGATCAGGTACGTTCCCTCGGCGCAGATGGCGTTGCAAAAATCGGCGCGCGCCTCAAAGTAGCAGACGTCTGCGGCGGGAATGAACACCTTTTTGCCCCCGCGGTCCACCGTCAGACGCAAAGGCTGGCGCGGAGCGTGGATAACACGACGGACACCCAAGGCTGCCTCGATCTTGTCGAGTGCCTTTGACAGGCGTGCGTCCTCGACCGGCTTGACGACATAATCGACAGCATCGAGGTTATAGGCATCAGCCGCATACTCGGCAAACGCCGTCACAAACACAACCACCGGCGGCGTCTTTAGGTTCTGCAGCGTCTCGGCAAGCTCAATTCCCGAGCGACCGGGCATGGTAATGTCTAAAAACAGCACGTCGGGCTTGTTCGACAGAATCGACTCCACGGCTTCGGTGACATTGCCCGCCTCGGCAATCTGGCCCACACGCGTATCCTTTTCCAACAGATAGCGTAGCTCAGCCCTAATGGGAGGTTCGTCATCAACCACCAAGATGTTCCAGCCTTCGGACATATGTGCTTCCCCTCTTTTTCTCTCAATCCAACCGCGTGCTACGCCGTCAACGGCGCCGGCTCATGCGGCTCGCCGTTCAGCTCGACGATGACCTGCGTTCCCACGCCCTCCTGGGACTTCACGCGCATGCCGGAATCTTCTCCGTAAAAGAAATGGATGCGCTGAAGCACGTTGAAGAGCGCCAGGCCGCAACCTCGCTTGACGGAGCCGTCGGCGGTAATGCTCTCGGGCTCCTCCAGGCGATGTTGCTCAAACAGATGCGCGCAGACTTCTTCGCTCATACCGATGCCATCGTCCTCGACGATGATCTCCAAACCGTCATCGGTCTCGAAAGCCCTAACATGAATAGAAAGCGGCTCGGTCTCGCGCTGCGCGTGCTTGATGCAGTTTTCGAGCAACGGCTGCAAGATAAACGGCGGCACCATGCAATCGCGCACCTCAAAGTCGATATCGACCGAGACGCGCAGACGGCCGTCGCCATAACGAGCCTGCATAAGATTGATATAGCGAGTGCCCTGTTCCACCTCGTGCTCGAGCGTTGTGAGGGTATCGGAATCAGAAAGCGTCTGACGGTAGTAATTGGAAAAGTCGATCAGCAGCGACCTGGCCTTGTCCGGCTCGGTACGTACGAGCGACACGATGGTGCTGATGGTGTTAAACAGAAAATGAGGATCGACCTGCGATTGCAAGGCGCGCAGCTCCACGCGGGCCGTAAGCTCGTCCTGGCGCTCGAGCTCAAAGCTCGCAAGCTGCGTGGAAATGAGGTCGGCAAAGCCCGAGGCAAGCGCCGTCTGGCGCATATCGATGCTGCTCAGACGGGGATAATACAGCTCGAGCGTACCCACGCAATGCCCGCGCACGGTAAGCGGTGCGACAATACCGGCGCGCAGGCGCGGAAAGTAGCCACCCGTCTCAGTCGAGGCATCGCGCGAGAACACGCTTTGCTCACCGCTGTTGATCACATTGAGCGTGGTCCGCAGCACCACCGGGGTGCCCGCGGGGCATTTTGCCGAGTCCTCGCCCCAGCTTGCCAACACCTGCTTGCCGTCGGTAAAGCAGATGGCAGAGGCGATAGTTTCGGACAGGATGATCTTAGAGGCGCCCAGGGCAGCTTCGGGCGTAAGGCCGCGCGACGTGTAGGCGAATATTTTAGACGCGATGGCGAGCGTGCGGTCGGTAGCGCTCGATGTGAGGTCGTCGGGAACGACAAAGACGTACGAGAAGAAGAAGCACAGCATGACCAAGCCGGCAATGACGACAACGGCCGGAACGGGATTGGGATTATCGGTTAGATCCCAGATGAGCAGCAGGATAAGCAGCGGAACGACAATACCGAGCAAGATGGCTTGAACCACATGCTGAGCGGTACGAAAGACCTTGGTAGAGTTGTAGCTCTTGCCCAGAATCAGCCTATTGAGATCCACCGTCATCTCCTTCTTACTGACGCACCCCATAGCAATAAAGAGGGCCGCAAGCGACCCTCTCCATTGCATTATGCAATCAAATACTGTGTTTTACATCAAGCCATCGATGAACGGTAGCTTAGGCGCTGTACTTGTTTGCCTCGCCGAAGGTGCCGGCCTCGACAATCCAGCCGTCCTTCATGATGACGTCCATGTTGTCGGTGTTGAGCACGTGGATGTCGGCGGCGACGTCACCGTTGACGACCAGCAGGTCGGCGCACTTGCCGGCCTCGATGGAACCGGTCTCGTCCTCGATGTGGCACATCTTGGCACCGTTGAGGGTGGCACAGGTGATGGTCTCGACCGGGGTGAAGCCGATCTTGTCGACGAACTCGTACATCTCCTCGATGGAGCAGGTGCCGTACGGGGTGACGAAGGAGAAGGAATCGGAGCCGATCGTCATGACGACGCCACGCTTCTTGGCCTCGCGCAGGCAGTCGTAGTTGCGCTGCAGCTCCTTCTCAACCAGGGTGCCCTCGTACTTGTCGTGCAGCTCGGGGACGTAGACGGGCGGATAGGTGGCGTACCAGGTGGGCAGGAAGGCGATCGTCGGGGTGAAGAAGGTGCCCTGCTCGGCCATGAGGTCCATAGTACGCTCATCGATATCGAAGCCGTGAATCAGCTGCTCGCAGCCAAAGCGAACGGAATCGTAGGCAGCGGCGTGGTTGTTGTAGCAGTGGCTCCACACGGGGATGCCGACCATCTTTGCCTCTTCGACCACGGCCTGAATCTCCTCGGAGCAGTAGTGCTGGTCGCGGCCGGAGTCCCAGCGCCAGATGCCGCCACCGGTAGCCCAGATCTTGATGGCATCGGGGTTCTCGCGCAGGCGACGACGGACGGCCTTGCGCAGATCCCAAGGACCGTCGACTTGATCGCCCCAGGGGTGCGATTCCTTGTTGAGCTCCTGGCTGCAGTGGTGGGAGTCGCCGTGGCCGGCAACGCGGCAGAAGCCAAGGCCGGTGGCCAGAACGCGCGGGCCCTTGAAGACGCCCTTGTCGATGCAGTCACGGATCTGGATACCAAAGCGACCGATCTCGCAGACGGTGGTGAGGCCGTGGGTGAGGCAGTCGTAGGCCTGCTTGACGGCAACGGCCTGCTTCTCGAGGAGCGGCTGCATGACCCAGTCGGTGTCATCATCGGTCAAATTGCCCGAGAAGTGCAGGTGGGTGTCGATCAGGCCGGGAAGGACGGTCTTGCCGGCGGCGTCGATGACCTCAACGCCCCCGGGAAGATCCTGCATGGCGCCGGCGTACTCGATCTTGCCGTTGTCGTCGACGAGAACGAGGGAGTTCTCGACCGGCTCGGCACCGGTACCGTCGATGAGCTTACCGCCAACGATTGCATACTTAGTGGACATGGTTCCTCCTTATGGATCCATATAGTGGGCGAGGCCGTGTTGGGTTAAGGCCTCACAAAGCTACCCAAGTGGCGCCGGGTTCGGTGCGCGGAAGAGAGGATTCCGCGCACCCGATCCGCCCCGGCTCGGCGTTACTTTTTGCGGGAATTGGTGAAAGCCATGAGGGCCAGGCCAATAGCCAACCAGCCGATCACGATGCTCCACTCCACCATGTTGAGGGAGGCGGGAGAGAACGGAATCACAAGCAGACCGATGATGATGGCGCAGGCAGCGATAGCGAGGGAGATGCCAAACTTGCCGCCGGGCACCTCGTAGGGACGGGGCAGGTCGGGCTCGGTGAAGCGCATGCGCAGGCAGGCGAGGGCGACCATGCCGCAGGAGAAGATGAAGGCGAGAGCCGACACGTTGGTCAGGGGGATGAGCATGTTCTTGCCCAGGAACGGACCGACGACGGTGATGACGCCCAGGACGACGCAGGCGAGCTTGGGAGCGCCGGAGCTGGGATCGACCTCGGCGAACTTCTCGGGCAGTTGCCCCTTGCGGCCCATGGCGAGCATGATGCGGCTCGTGGCGCCGTAGAAGGAGTTCATCGGGCCCATGGGTCCAAGCGTGGCGATGACAAGCATGGCCAGGTACAGGAGCATGTTGATGCCCTTGAGGCAGGCAAGCGCGGGAACCGGGCTCTTAACAAACTCGTGCCAGTCAAGGATAGTGCCGAACGAGTAGATACAGACCATGTAGAAGCCGCCGGCGGCCAGCAGGGCCAGGGAGATGATCTTGCCGAACTTGTTCCAGTTGAGGCCCTCGGCTGCTTCTTCGGCCTGCTGAGGAATGGTGTCGAAGCCGGCGTAGAAGAACGGAGTCAGAACCAGGACCGACACGATGCCGGCAAACAGGCTGGAGCTCTCGGTAGCGGCCTTGCCGCCACCAGCGCCGGTGACCTGGGAGAACACAGGCATGGCGTTGTCCGGCGAGCCGGTGAACAGCGAGACGCCCATGGCGAGCAGCATGCCGCAGAGCAGGGCCTTGGTCAGGAAGGCCTGGAGTTTGGCGGCCGAGCTGGCGCCGCGGAAGTTGAGGAAGATGACGTAGACTGCAAAGCCGAGCGCGATCAGCGTCGGGAACAGGTAAACGTCGGCCCCCAGGATGGTGTAGAGCTTGACGGCGCGCAGCCACTCAAGGCCGGGCAGGCTGCCGAACATCTCGGACACGAGGGTCGAAATGGCGATGGCCTCCCACGGGCACAGGATGCCGTTGCCCAGGGCCAAAAGCCATCCGGTGATGTAGCTCAGCGTACGGCCAAAGCTACGATCGACATACTCGACAATGCCGCCCGAGATGGGGATAGCAGCCGTGAGCTCACCGAAAACAGCTCCGACGGGCACGAGGAAGATTGCACCCAAGAGGAATGCGATCATAGCGGGAACGGGACCGCCGCCCACGACCATCCAGTCGCCGACCTGCAGAACCCAACCGGTACCGATGATGGCACCGAAGCCGATGGTGAAGAAGTTCCAGAGCGAAAGCGTTTTCTTCATGCCGCCGTTATCCTCGACTGCAACTTCTGCGTTCTTGTCCGCCATTGTTCCCCTCCTTTCCTGTTTGACGCCCTTGGCGTCACCCCTTGCGCGGTCCGTTTTGCCGCGCGCTTTTATTCCATGGCTTTAAGATACGGCCTTGGCGCAGCAGCGCCGCTCGCAGCTCGACCGAAGGCAGAATTGCAAAACGAGCGGCACCGTTTTTGGGACGAACGGCGGGAGACGTCATTCGTCTTGGACGCTTTCATCTTGTCTGCTTTTGAAGACCTGTTGCCGTGACGCTTGGCGCGCGGCGCGGCAACGTTCATACCATTTGTCAGGCTTTTGGCGCACATACCCATGTGCCGTGCATCTTTTTATGTAGGATAGACAAGTTACACATGAGGCAAGGTGATTCGAATGGCATACGGATACAATGACGGCGACCAACGGCCACAAAGCGTGCGCCTTGCCGGCCGCACCACGTCAACGCCCAAAATCACCTCCGACAACGACAACCCGCAGCGCCCCCAAGAGCAGCTCGGGGCTTCTTCGCGGCAGCAAAGCCGTACCGTGCAGCAGTCAGACCGTGTGAGTACGAGCACACGCCAACGCCAGACCGGCACATCGCAGCCACGCCGCTACGATCGCCGTAAGACCGACTACTACGTCAAGCGCTCCTTTTCGCGACCTCAACGCGATCGCGGCAATTCCGCCCCTCACCCCGCGTCGCACACCACAAGCCACGCGCTTCCGGCCCGCCGCCTACGCCTTGCGCTTTGCTCCATTGCCGCCTGCCTCGTCTTTGTGTTTTTGGGATCCTGTATCTCCCACGGATCAGCCGGTCTTGAGCCCACTGCCGAGGACAAGCTGCTTAAAGCTCCCGTCGCGCCCGGTTACTCCTTTGCGTTCTCGACCCCACGCTCGCAATGGCAGGCCGGCACCATGTCCCACATCTACCAAATTGACCCCGCATGGTCGGAGCTGCCCTATGCCGGTGGCACTATTCGCGAAAACGCTTGCGGTCCCACCTGCCTCACCATGGTCTATATCTTTAAGACCGGCCATACCGATAAGACGCCGGTCGATATATGTGCACTGGCCGAAGCCGGCAACTACGCCCCCACTGGTGCCACCGAGTGGTCGTTTATGACAGGCGGTGCGTGGCAGCTGGGGCTCAACGGAACACAGCTCTATAACGATCGCGAATCGATTACCCAAGCACTTCGCTCGGGTGCGCCCGTCATCGCCGCAGTGCGCCCCGGTACGTTTACCAACGTAGGCCACTACATCGTGCTCTACGGCATCGACGATGCCAACCAAATTGGCGTCTACGACCCCAACTCGGCCAGCCGCAGCGCCCGCCGCTGGGGCGTCGTAGAGGTCCTCAACGAAGTCGAAGCCATGTGGGCCTACTACTAGTCATTGAGGACAGACTTAAATGAGTGGTCATTAGGGACGCTCTTGTTTGACTAGTCATTTAAGAACGTCCCTAATGACTAGGTGAATAGCAAAAGCCCCGCAGCCGGAGCGGGCTGCGGGGCTCATGAAGAGAGGCTAGTTTGTAGGCGCTTTGCCTGGCGCCCACGAGAGAGGCAACAGAGTAGAGACTACTCGTGGATGCGGGTACCGGAGAGACCGGCCATGGTCTCGGCAGCCTTGTCCAGAGCGCCGATGATGCAGGTGCGGCCCTTGCGGGAACGGGCGAACTTGATGGCAGCGCGGACCTTGGGCTCCATGGAACCCTTGCCGAACTGGCCCTCGTCGGCCAGGCGCTCGGCCTCGTCGGCGGTGAGGTCCTCGAGCTCCTCCTGGTTGGGCTTGCCAAAGTTGATGGCGACATGCTCAACGGCGGTCAGCAGGAACAGGACGTCGGCGTCGCAGTCCTCGGCCAGCAGCTCGCCGCCCAGGTCCTTGTCGATGACGGCGGGAACGCCCTTGTAGCAGCCCTTGTTCTCGTAGTCGCGGACAACGGGGATGCCGCCGCCACCGCAGGCGATGACGATGAACTCGTTGTCGAGCAGGTTGAGGATGGAGTCGGCCTCGA
The DNA here is from genome assembly GCA_048529485.1 of Collinsella aerofaciens. Taxonomy (GTDB): domain Bacteria; phylum Actinomycetota; class Coriobacteriia; order Coriobacteriales; family Coriobacteriaceae; genus Collinsella; species Collinsella aerofaciens_CJ. Next base: position 13,766 of record DBGFJU010000042.1, read on the forward strand.
CGATCTTCTTGGGATCGGGGGAAGCGACGACGCGACGCCAGCCGCGGCCGGAATCCTCGACGAAGACCTTGGAGGGATCCTCGGCCATGAACTCCTTGGCCTGCTCCTCGGTGTAGAAGGGGCCGATCGGCTTGGTCGGGTTCTTGAACGCGGGATCATCGGGATCGCACTCGATCTGGGTGACGACGGTGGCGGCGTGCCAACGCTTATAGCGCTTGTGCATCTCGCGGCCGATGCCCTGCTGCAGGTGATAACCAATGTAGCCCTGGGACATGGCGCCGCACTCGGGCAGCGGCATCTCGGGGGTACCGATGGCATCGTGGGCAGCGGCGAAGGCGTTCTGGATCATGCCGACCTGCGGGCCGTTGCCGTGGGTGATGATGATCTCGTTGCCCTGCTCGATGAGGCCGAGGAGAGCGTGGGCGGTGTTGCTCACGGCCTCGATCTGCTCGACGGGGTTGTTGCCGAGGGCGTTGCCGCCAAGGGCGACGACAATACGATCGGGCTTGCCAAGAGGCTTAGACATTGCTGGAATCCTTTCTGTAAAAGGCCTACAACCCATTAATAACCCGCGTCCGTGCGATACGCGAGTTTATTAAGGTTTATATTCTCTTTATCGCTCATTTTATTCATTTTGAAAATAGCAGAACGGTGAACGGTCGGTTTTGTCCGCTCAGCGTACAGAACCCCAGCTCAGACATATCTACGCCATTTACGTGCAACTTTATTTAAATGCAGCGAGGATTATGTCGGATTATGCAAACTACATCTCTGCTAAACACAAAACGGACAGCGCAATATCTTACTCGCACTATACGAGATTCTATGCACTTATAAGTTGAGTATGCACCCCTGCAAAAACAAGGGGCTTTTCATCCAGCATAAGGAATAAAGAAAAGCTCCGAAAAGGCGGCAACAGCCAAGTCCCCCATCTATCTCCAAAGTGGCACGAGGTTTCGCGGCAAAGTCGCGAAACAGCGAAGGGGACAAAAGCCCCCCACAACCACGTCCTTCATCCGCCATCACATCCGAGGACGTAGTCGTAGCAGGATCTGAGGGCTAACCTTCGCGGACACTCCGCAGGACGAAAGAACCCCCGCCGCACGTAGTGCGCAGCGGGGGTTCTTTCATGTCCGAGGACGTCCGCGAAGGTTAGCCCTCAGATCCTGCGGTGGGAGACCTAGGCCTCGTTGTACACCGTCTTGAGCTTCAGCAGGTGAGCGTAGCGGTCCATAGCGGCCTGCTCATTCTCCTTGAAGAGCTCCTCGGCGCGCTCGGGGAAGGAACGCGTCAGCGAAGCGTAACGGGCCTCGTTCATCAGGAACTCCTGATAACCGCCCGCGGGCTCCTTGGAATCGAGCGAGAACTTCTTGCCGGCAGCAGCCTCGGGGTTGAAGCGGAAGAGGTTCCAGTAACCGCACTCGACAGCCTTCTTCATCTCGGCCTGGCAGTTCTGCATGCCACCCTTCTTGATGGAGTGCATCTCGCAGGGGCTGTAGCCGATGATGAGGGACGGGCCGTCGTAGGCCTCGGCCTCGTGGATGGCCTTGAGGGTCTGAGCCGGGTTGGCGCCCATGGCGACCTGCGCCACGTAGACGTAGCCGTAGCTCATGGCGATCTCGGCCAGGGACTTCTTCTTGGTCACCTTACCGGCAGCGGCGAACTGAGCAACCTGGCCCAGGTTCGAGGCCTTGGAGGCCTGACCGCCGGTGTTGGAGTAGACCTCGGTGTCGAAGACGAAGACGTTGACGTTGTGGCCGGAAGCCAAGACGTGGTCCAGGCCACCGAAGCCGATGTCGTAGGCCCAGCCGTCGCCGCCAAAGATCCAGAAGGACTTCTTGGTGAGGTAAGCCTTGTCGGCGAGGATCGCCTTGGAAGCGTCGCAGCCGCACTTCTCGAGCTCGGCAACGTAGGCAGCGGCAGCGGTCTTGGAGGCCTCGGCGTCGTTGACGGAGTCGATCCAAGCCTGGCCGGCAGCCTTGAGCTCATCGGACGGACCATCGGCAGCGATGATGTCCTGGGTAGCGGCGATCAGCTTGTGCTGAACGGCCTCATAGCCAACGGCCATGCCCAGACCGTGCTCGGCATTGTCCTCGAACAGGGAGTTGTTCCACGCCGGGCCGTGACCGTCCTTGTCCTTGCAGTAAGGAGCGGTGGCAGCGGGGTTGCCCCAAATGGAGGAGCAGCCGGTGGCGTTGGAAATGAACATGCGGTCGCCGGCGACCTGGGTCACCAGACGTGCATAGGCAGTCTCGGCGCAGCCGGCGCAGGAGCCGGAGAACTCCAGGTAGGGCTGCTTAAACTGGCTGCCCTTGACGTTGGCCGCGATGAGCTCCTTCTTCTCGGAGACGTTCTCGACCATGTAGTCCCAAACGGGCTGCTGGTCCATCTCCTGCTCGGTGGGAACCATCTCGAGGGCGCCCTTGGGGCAGACCTTGACGCAGTTGGTGCAACCCATGCAGTCGAGCGGGGACACGGCCATGGTGAACTTCATGCCCTTGGCCTTGGGGCCCATGGCGTCGAGCGTGCGGGTAGCCTCGGGCGCGGCGGCAGCCTCGTCCTCGGTCATCGCGAACGGACGGATGGTGGCATGCGGACACACATAGGCGCACTGGTTGCACTGGATGCACTTGGTCTCGTCCCAGTGGGGAACGACCACGGCGACGCCGCGCTTCTCGTATGCGGAGGCGCCCAGCTCAAACTGGCCGTCGGCGCAATCGACAAAGGCGGAAACAGGCAGGCTGTCGCCGTCCATGCGATCGATGGGCTCGAGCAGGTTCTTGACCTGCTGGGCGATAGCGGACTTGGTCTCCTCGGAGAGCTCGACGGGAGCGGCGTCCTCGGCAGTTGCCCAGTCGGCCGGAACCTCGAACTTACGGAAGGCGGTAGCGCCGGCATCGATGGCCTTGTGGTTGGCGTCGACGATGGCCTGGCCCTTCTTCATGTAGGACTTGGTAGCCGCGTCCTTCATGTACTGCAGGGCGTCCTCGGCGGGCAGGACCTTGGCCAGCGCGAAGAAGGCGGACTGGAGCACCGTGTTGGTGCGCTTGCCCATGCCGACCTTGGCAGCCAGGTCGATAGCGTCGATCAGGTAGACGTTGACGTTGTTGTTCGCGATGTAGCGCTTGGCCACGGCGGGCATGTGCTCGGCGAACTCCTCGTCGCTCCACTGGCAGTTGACCAGGAAGGTGCCGCCCGGCTTGACGTCGCGGACCATCTTGAAGCCCTTGACGATGTAGCTGGGGTTGTGGCAGGCGACAAAGTCGGCCTTGGTCACGTAGTACGGCGAACGGATCGGGGAATCACCAAAGCGCAGGTGCGAGACGGTGACGCCGCCGGTCTTCTTGGAGTCGTACTGGAAGTAGGCCTGAACGTACTTGTCGGTGTGGTCGCCGATGATCTTGATCGAGTTCTTGTTGGCGCCGACGGTGCCGTCGCCACCCAGACCCCAGAACTTGCACTCGATGGTGCCGGGGGCTGCGGTGTTGGGCGCATCCTCGGCCTCGGGCAGGCTCAGGTTGGTCACGTCATCGACAATGCCGATGGTGAACTCGCGCTTGGGCTCGTCCTTCTTAAGCTCCTCGAAGACAGCGAACGCGGACGCGGGAGGCGTGTCCTTGCTGCCCAGGCCGTAACGGCCGCCAACGACCTTGATGCCCGTCTTGCCGGCCTCGTAGAGAGCGGAGACGACGTCCTGGTAGAGCGGCTCGCCGATGGAACCCGGCTCCTTGGTGCGGTCCATGACGGCGATCTTCTGGACGGTCTCGGGGAGAACGTCGACGAAGTGCTTGATGGAGAACGGACGGAACAGGCGAACCTTGACCAGGCCGACCTTCTCGCCGTGAGCGTTGAGGTAGTCGATGACTTCCTCGAGCACGTCGCAGAAGGAGCCCATGCACACGACGACACGATCGGCGTCGGGAGCGCCGTAGTAGTTGAACAGGCCGTAATCGGTGCCGAGCTTCTCGTTGATCTTCTTCATGTAGCCCTCGACGACGGCAGGGAGCTCGTCGTAGACCTTGTTGCAGGCCTCGCGGTTCTGGAAGAAGATGTCGCCGTTCTCGTGGCTGCCGCGGGTGTGCGGGTGCTCAGGGTTGAGCGCGTGATCGCGGAAAGCCTGGACGGCGTCCATGTCGCACATCTCGGCCAGATCCTTGTAGTCCCACATGGCGACCTTCTGGATCTCGTGGCTGGTGCGGAAGCCGTCGAAGAAGTTAAGGAACGGGGTCTTGCCCTCGATGGCGGCAAGGTGAGCCACCGGCGAGAGGTCCATGACCTCCTGGACGTTACCCTCGGCGAGCATGGCGAAGCCGGTCTGACGACAGGCCATGACGTCGGAGTGATCGCCAAAAATGTTCAGGGCGTGGGAAGCGACGCAACGCGCGGAGACGTGGAAGACGCCCGGGAGCTGCTCGCCCGCGATCTTGTACATGTTCGGGATCATCAGGAGCAGACCCTGAGAAGCCGTGTAGGTGGTGGTCAGAGCACCGGCGCCCAGCGAACCGTGAACGGTACCGGCTGCACCTGCCTCGGACTCCATCTCGACGACCTTGACCGGGGTGCCGAAGATATTCTTGCGACCCTGGGCCGCCCACTGGTCGACATGGTCGGCCATCGGGCTGGACGGCGTAATGGGATAGATTCCCGCTACCTCGGTGTACGCATACGAAACATATGCGGCCGCCTCGTTGCCGTCCATAGACTTAAACTTACGCGCCATATACCCCTCTCCTCTCATATAGGTATACAGGCCCCGGCGATCGCCGGGATGTTGGCGTGATGGGATTTTCGCTGTTGCTTCCAATCATCTGGCAGGCAGGCTCAGCAGCAGGTACATGGCGTGGAGAGAAGGCATGCCGAGGCGAGGAGGGCTGCACGCGCTCCACAGGCCCAGCTACCCGTCTTGCACATGATCGAGCGCCGCAAAGGCCGCATGCCGGATGCTCCCGGGCACGCCCCGGTGATGGGAAGCGCCCGCAACGGAAATCCGCATGCGGGTTTATTGTACCCCGCCGTCAAGTGTAATTTCGACAAATATAGGCGGGCGGTAAAGGTTTACCTCGAGTGACCATCAAGGGCAAAATTGATCCTTCCGTCACCGAGGGACCAAATGGCAGCTGCGGTGAAATAGGAACTGTTTTTGCCGGCCGTAGCCTTAAACAGCCCCTATTTCACCGCAACTTATTTAGGAGATGAGTCAGAGGGCGCCGAGGAGGATGGCGTAGGTTGTGGATTCTCCGAGCTTGAGCTCGTCACCGGGGTTGAGCTGGGCGGAGCGGCCGGGCTCGACCTGGGTGCAGACGTTCGTCGCGCCGTTTACCACCACGGTTCCGTTGGTGGACGACAGGTCCTCAACGTACCAGACATTTTGGTCATCGCACCACACGTGGGCATGGCGAGCCGAAACGTCATCGCCCACATCGGTGATGCCGCCCTCCCCCGTTGCCAGCGCGCCGATCTCGACGCCTTCCTCACTCGGCTGAATCCAGCGCGGGACGCTCACCGCGTAGCCGTTTTGCACGCGCAGCAGTCCCAGCGGATGCGCCGGCGCGACCTCGTGCTCGCCCGACTTGGAACCAAGGCGGGCGTGAGAGCAAACGGCATAGGGAACGAATCTTGCGGATGTACTCCTCGACGTCAGGCAGGTAAGCCCCACGAAGTCACCGGGGAGGCCCAAGCGGCCCGGCACCACTTCCAGATTCTGACCAGGGCGAGTCGTTCGCCGGTGGCTGAAGGCTCGCTCCCACCCAAAAGGGGAGATTCGCGTTGTTCCCCAATCGCTCTCGCATCTTTCATTTTGCTCGAGGTGGGCTATAAAAACTTTCCTGGTGAAAGGCGGCGATTGGTTTCCTTTCTTTCTAGAGGAGCGCGCCTGTAATCTGTTTTCATCCTAAATCAAGTTGAGATCGGACCTTCCAGAGGCAAGTCGACTCAAACTGCGAGGCTCCATGTTGGAATAAAGAGCGCTGTCGAAGTGCCAACAACACAAAGCTTGCCAGTCTCAAATAGAACCTTTTGGGAGTCCGATTGGGCCGCACACCGAATCCCCGCTGGTGGTTTTTTATAGCTGCGTAACAATAAACAAGGTTAGTGCCAGTCCAGCATGAAATTGAGGAACGTATGCATTTTTTCTCAGTAAGTGATCGTCGTTACTGCTTCGATGAGGTCACTCGCAATTGCTTTCAGGTTGACCAAGCATCAGAAGATGCGCTTCGCATATTTGAAGCATCGGGAAGAACGGTCAACTCGAAGTTGCTAACAAAGTCACTTGCTGCGAAAGGCTACGACCAAACGACCATAGCAGAACTTGAAGACGACATTGATGAGTATCAACGATTGTCTGAGCGGACTTTCTTAACAAAAGACACGCCTCGAAAACTTAGATCCATCGAACTCCACGTTTCACATGCATGCAACCTTGGTTGTAGTTACTGTTTTGCCGGTAAAGGAGATTATGGAACGTCTCCTCTGCTGATGACAGACGAGATAGCCTTCAAGGCGGTCGACTACCTCGTCGCAAGTTCATCGGAAAACGAAACGCTTGCAATCGTCTTTTTTGGTGGGGAACCCATGATTAACGAGCCGCTGATATGGAAAACGGTCGACTATTCAAAAAGAATATACCCCAATAGAAACTTTACCTATTCTATTACGACCAACGGAACGCTTTTGAATGACACTGCTGTGAATTCTTTCAAGGAGCACGGGTTTTCTGTTCTGATTAGTCTCGATGGTACAGGATGCAAGCACGATGCATCGCGCCCGTACAAGACGGGAGGCGGCTCTTTCTCCGATATCGACAAAAACGTTCGTCGTTTTTCCGAGTCGTTCCCCTTCGGCGCAAGAGCGACCTTAACAAATAATAACTGTAACCTTGTTGAAGACTATCTTCAGTTTAAAGAGATGGGCTTCAGAAGGATTTACTTCTCGCCCGTGAGCTCATTCGATGAGAATATCAAACTCGACGAACACTCATTAAACAAAATCAGGGCGTGCCTAATAGATTTGGCGGATCAATATCTCAAACAGATTGATCAAGGGGAAAAGCCCTTGTTTAGAACATTGAAAACTGCAGTTGATTTGATTATGAGCAACAGGATCGCCTTTGTCGGATGCGGGGCTGGCAGGCGTTTTATTTCCGTGACTCCCGAAGGGGACGTATACCCCTGTCACAGGTTTGTCGGGATGATGCGATTCAAAATGGGCAACATCGTCACCGGAATTGACGAAACTAGGTATATTGAAAACTGGAGTCAGGGTGTCGAAAAAAGAATTGACTGTACGGACTGTTGGGCTCGGTCTTTCTGTGGTGGGGGCTGTAGCTGGGAGGCTGCAGACGAGCACGGCTACTTGCCCAAGAGTCTACACCCTGCATCATGTGAATATAGAAAAATGTGCTACGAGATGGCTTTTGACCTTATTTCCCGCCACTCATCTTCGCAGGAGAAAAATCAACGAGAAGCTACTGTATCGGAATAAGCGGTTCAGCGCATTGCTGTCACCATTGTGGAGGTGTTCGTTCTTCTGATTACCGTCTGCGAAGCTTATTGCTACGTTCGCCGAAACCATTCTAGAAATATGGTGAACTAGACATCTTGGTTTGTTATACACAATATTGAGGTTTTTCTGCACTCAAAGGGAGGTAGTCGTGAAGCATATTCATCCGATTAATCCAGGAAGTGGCGACGAGGCAGGCGTGAAGCCGATGTCTTTTGACTGCCTCTTGGGCATTACTGACATCTGTACTGTTTATGATAAAGCAGATGGCTGTGGTGCATACGATTACTGCGACTATGACATGGATGGCGGCAGCATCTGCGTTGTAGATCACTGTGGCATTGATCAAACGTAGTCTCTAATTGGATTAAGATGAGGAGCTGTTATGAAGCATATCCATCCTGTTGGTTCAAATGAACATCCTCCCGTTGAGCCTTGTTGTCTTGGAGTTGATATATGCAATTTTTACGACATCGCCGAGTGCCCTGTTGCGGATTGGTGCTATGTCGATAAAGAATCAAGCTGTGTTTTGCCAGCAGATTGGTGCGATCCAGTTGACGAGTAGTTTTTGTGGCTAGGAACTATTTGGTCCAATTCAAAATAAGATGGGGACAAATACCAAAATCTCGTGTCTGGGAGGAGTTATGCCATTATTGCAAGGTCTCGTTGGATTAACCTTTGTACTTGCTTTATATCTAGCACCTTTTTTATTGTTATTCTTCATTATCCGACACTTTCTTCGGAAAAAATAGGAGTATCACGCAAACATTAGCGTAGCTTTCTTCCAATATGAGCCGAGCATTGGCAAGTGGAATAAGAAGCCCGACCGTTCGTCACATGAAAGTGATCGGACGGGCCTCTCAATTTAACCCGGGCCGCCACCCATAGCGGCTTTCCGGGCGTATTTTCGGTGCAAAGCAATCGTCAGTTTAATCCTATGCGTCGATACCGCATTTCATTTGTTCGGCTCGTATTCTACGGCCTTGTAACCCTCGCACTCTCCGGCAAACGGATTGAACACGAAGGCAGAGATGATGTGTGCGTGGACATCGAGGCTGCTGTAGGCAACATACTGGGGCATGGACCCCCGCTGCGCGTGGCATGCGGCCCGGCATATTCATTGCCGTCCAACCCCGTGTAGTTGCAGCAAAGGGTGGAACCTCAATGCTCAGCTCATGTTGTCCGTGGGACACGAGAATTGTAAGTACACTTTGGTGTGATTCTCACGATGATACTGAGCCACCTGGAATAAGATACGTCGCGACAACACTTCGCTTCACCTCTGTCTCGACAAGACAACGTAGACTAAAGTTTCCTTTAGTAAGAGAATGAGAACTATATCTGAAAGCGTTGCGATGGCGTGAAGGCACCGAGTCCGAACCGACTGAATGCTACGTGCATCTGCATCGCTTTTTTGTTATCTCTGTCAGTTGGGTAGCACTACACTTGTCAGCATTTACCCTGGTACATGCTGCCTAAATCCACTACCCCTTCTACCGCGCCGACCATCTCGTCATCGTGAGAGACAATGATGATCAGCTGGCTTTGCTTGTTGCGCTTAACATAGGCCGCAAGCTCGGCGCGGCTTACAGCGTCTAACCCAGTCGTGGGCTCGTCGAGCACCAAAACTGACGACTTGCGTGAAAGCGCCGACCATAAGTACACGCGGCGCAACTCACCGCCCGAAAGCGCGGAGCAACGTTTCCCGAGCAACTCCTTCACGCTGTTTTCCAGCGAAGGTAGGTCATCTACACCCCGGTGATAGGGAGAAAAGGGCGTGTCGAAATACTCTAACAGCTCTTTCACCGTTTCGTCCGGCGCGAAGCACGACTGTGGGCAGCACGATATCTCTCTCGCACGTATGTAATCCAAGTCGCATTCTTCGATTGGCACACCGTTGTATTTTACTTTGCCTTTCGATGAATATAGCCCGAGCATCAAGTAAAGAAGCGATGTCTTGCCCCTTCCGTTCTCCCCAACTATGCAATATGTACCAGGACCGGAAAACTTGAAAGAAAACCCGCCGAGGACCCCTCGGACAGATCCGTCTGGAAGGGCAACCGAGAATTCCAAATCAGATACCGAAATGTCATTTATTCCATCAAGTTTCGCCAAATCGGTCCGATTCCACCCCGATCTCGCCTTTTCCCTCGTCGCGATAGCCGTCCTATCCCATGATGCTTTGGCGTCCTGATAGGATTTGAACAATGACATCATACTTTTCAAAGTCTTAAAGAGAACCGCGAAGTATGTACCGATGATAGTGTACTCGCCTATTGACATAGTTCCGTTAATGATTCGTACTCCGGAAACAACAAGTATCACCGCTTGAAACAACGCTGCGAAAAGACCATCGAGCGATGTCAGAGAATATGATAGCTTTCCGGAGCGCAAAACTTTGGGAAAATAGCTCTTAAACCCAGCGTCGAGCGCTTGTTCGCTCTTGCCGTACGAAGATGCCAGTTGAATGTTGAGAATCTGATTAAGCTGCGATGCAATTGCGGCGTAAAAGGCGCTGTCCGCCTCTTTCTTCTCATACGTGACCCTATACAAAAGTTTCCTCAACCCAGTAATTACACAGAAATACACGATGAGGAGAATGATGGAAAACACCGCGAGAGTTGAATCAATTGACCATATGATAAGCAATACGATGGGAATAGCTACAATGGACAGCGGCGCACTGATGAAATTCGCCAAAACGAAGGATGAGACCACGCTGGAGTCGGAAATAATCCGTTGCGTTGTATAGGCTGGATCGATGGTCCGACTCACCAAGTAATCGTCTCTTTCAAAACGCAAGACGGCCTCCCTGAGAAGATCAAAGGAAAGTCTCGTGCTTATGCGAATGGAAAGTGTTCCTGCAAAATAAGTAAAGAGGGTGGAGAAAACTCCTATTGACGCAACCAGGAGTGCGAAGAGTGCGGCGTCTCTTTCGCTGCGGTTACCGAGAAGAAAATCTAAAAATTTTCCGTTCACGTATGGCATGGCATAGGAGAGAGCGGTTCCAATCACCGTGATAGCAATGAAGACGAAAGCCCCTTTTGCTCTGATGAACCTCGAGAGAACGCATCGAATCAAGGAAGGCCCCAATCTACCCGCCACAAAACATCAATCACTGATACCTTACACCTCAACACAACAGGAGCGAAGATTTGCCAATGAGACTGCTTTAAGATTGCCTTGGGCCAATACGGTCTCAAGCTCTTCCTACAAGAGAGTCGGAATCGGACATCTCCTCCGACGAATCTGGCAATCGGGCGATTGAAATATCTTTTTCAACCGCCCGATTGCCACAATAGATTGGAGCGTCCGCCCGCAAACGACCTCGTTTTACACCCACCAAATCCTTTGCCTTTTGTCGCCTAGACTAGAAAAATCGCTCATAATAACGCAACCAGCCTGCTCGCTTGAAGAAACCTAAGCCCGTAATGTAGATGTGCAAACTTCCGGACGCCTTGCGCGGCATAGCGCGTATAAACTTCGTCAACCGCCTCAGAAATACCTGAGTATCGCGCCAGGGCAAAAGCATACGACGTCGCCGCCATACCCCGCACCCATTCGGAACGCGGACTAATTGAATAGCTGCACAGTATCATCATACATGCATCTAGACCTGATTCCCCAAGTAGCCGACGTATTGATGCGAGCATCGTGGGTCGCCCCTGCGCCATCGTCGTCACCCCTATTAGCAGTATTTAGTGTTTTCCTCTAAATGCGTATCGCCACCCTTAAGAATATGAAGTGTTATATCCAGACCCGATTGTCCCCCATCCCCAACGAAGGGATAAGGAATCTCATCCGGAATCGGCAGTAACGAAGGATTCACAACGACAAGCGAAAAACATGAGTCATCTCACAGAGGGGAGTAAAGGCTCCCCTCAAGCACCCTAGTTTCGTCATCCAAAGAGTTGATGGCAGTGTTCTTCTTACAAAGGTCGACAACAAAAGGGTTGATTTCTACAGATGTTACATCCATGCCACAGTTGGTAAGTATCAGGCCCTGTATTCTGGGGCCAGAACACAAATCGAGAGCCTTCCGTGCGCTCTGCGGTGTAAGGCGCCAATCTCAGCAAATCTGTCCCACAATACTGCGCTGAAGAACAAGACGGAACCCCTGAGCCAAACTCCCCTATACCTTTTTAAGGCTAAGACAGGCAAGTTCACGCACCCGGCATATTCCAGAATAACATCCTATTGTTTTAGATGCTCTACAAGCATGAACAGCCGCGAATCGGAAAGATCTTCTAGTTTCGCCCCGACTGACCGCCAAGGGCCAAAATGGCCTCTCCATCCCCAGGCGACCGGCTCTGGCGCGCCAAGGAGTGTCCCCAGCCGGCAGAGAAAAGGAACGTCCCTAACTGCCGGCTAGAGGGCACCGAAGAGGATGGCGTAGGTAGTGGATTCGCCGAGCTTGAGCTCGTCGCCGGGATTGAGTTGGGCGGAACGGCCGGGCTCGACCTGAATGCAGACGCGCGTGGCCCCGTTTACCACCACGGTTCCGTTGGTGGACGACAAGTCCTCAACATGCCAGATATTTTGAGCATCGCACCAGATATGGGCATGGCGGGCCGAGACATCGTCGCCGACGTCGGTAATATCGCCCTCACCAGTGGCCAGCGCGCTAATCTCAACACCCTGCTCACTCGGCTGAATCCAGCGCGGGGCGCTCACGACAAAACTGTTTTGTACGCGCAGCAAGCCCAAGGGGTGCGCCGGGGCGGGTTCGCGTGCGCCCGCGGTCATCGACATGCCAAGCGAACGCGGCGTGGAGGTGCCTCCGCCACAGGTCGCGTGTGCGTAGTCGATGGCATAGTTCACCGAGGACCGCACATCCGCCGAACAACCGACGGCGACAAACAGCACCAGCACGGCCTCGGCGCGCTCGGCGGGCATGAGTTCCGCCGCCTGGGACAGGCGATCGAGCGCGTTGCGATAGAGATTCGTGTCCTGGTGGCACTCTTCGAGCGCGCGTACCATCGGTTCACCTGCAGGACCGCACACCATATTGATCACAGCCGTGGAGTCCATAGAATTTCGCTGGCGCAGGGCCAATTGCGACATAATACGCGCAGCCGAGGTACCGTATTCGGCAAAGTAGCGCTGCTGAAGCGTGCCGACCGGCGCGCGAACGATAAAGCGGGAAACCCAAGAGCGATCGGCGGCTCGGCTCTGCGGGCTGCGGCCGTCGGCGAGCGGACGGGACGAAAGCACCAGGCCGCACAGCTCGATATGGCTCAGATGCGCCGCGCGCTTAAAGATGTCAAACATGGCCCCGCATGGGGTGAGCTCAACTTGAGATGCCATGACCTAGGCCTCCTTGGTCGTAGAAATAGAATCGGACGATACTTCGACAGGTCCGCCAAAAGTACGGGCAGCTGCGGCTCCACCGGCAAGCGGAGTCGCCATCTGGGCTTTTGTGCGTCGCGGTGCCGAAGCGGGAAGTTCAAAGGCAAAGCCCATCGCAAGCAAAAACCACGTAAGCGTATAGGTTGCAACCAGAGCGGCAACAAGGCCGCCCATCACGGCGCGTTGGGAAAATACGCTACATGCAGCCACAACCAGCACCGGAACCTCGCAGGCAGAAAGCGCAAGCACACCCTGCAGGAAGCCCGAGCGCCGATCGCGCGCAAGTGCCCCCGCGGCAACGCCGGCTATGCCTGGCAGCGCCAACGCCAGTGCGGCAATAATACCCGGTAGCGACCCAGACCACACGAGCGATCCCAAAGTCGCCGTAACGCGAGCGCCCGACGCCAGCAGCGCGGCCGAAACCACGACCACAGCCCAAACCACGCCACAGACGACCGCCGCACCGATCATCGCCGCGCGACGAACCGCGCGGCCAGACGCATCCATGGGGCACGGCGTGAGCGGCTCGCCGCGGAGCGAACGACCGACATTTTGCGCATAGTGGTCACAAAACGCCGAGAGCGCCGCCTCGACCGCCGCCGGCTCGGGACGATCTTTTTGATGGCTGGACAGACAGGTCATCACCACGTCGAACAGCTGGGCATCGACAAACGCCAGCGCATCGCGTAGCTCTTCGGAATCCGGCTCAAGCCCTAGCTGCTGGGCCTGCTCGGCCGCGGCGAGCGCCACATCGGGCTCACGACGAAGCAGCTGAGTCAAATCGCAACCGGGCGCATGGGCACCAATGGGATAGTCGGGCCGTGTGTCCATCTTGAGACGGTAGGGGCTGGCGATATCGCGCGTCTTTTTGCGCGAACCCGAGGTGCCCGAAGTGCTCGGCGTGGCTTCGTATGGCGCGACGCCGGCAATGAGCTCGTAAACCGTACTTGCCACGGCATAGACGTCAATCGCCGGTGACATACGCAAAGCGCGCAGGTCGGGAATATCGTCGGTGAGCATCTCGGGCGGGGCATAGGCAGCCGTCGCGCGACGCAGCGTGGCATAACGCTCCGTAAACGACGCCTTGCCGCCGGTACCGGCCACGGCCGACGCAGGCTCAAGCGCCAGCGACGAGCCAAAGTCGATCAGGCACAGGTCAAAGGTGCCCTCGGCAAGCTGCCGGTCAAGCGGTAGACGCGCCGTGCGCACCATAATATTAGCGGGCGAGATATCGCGATGGACAAAGCCCTCGCCCACCAGACTCATACGGCAGAGCAGATCGAACAGGTCGCGGCCCAGACGCGCCGCCACAAGCGGCGACAGGCGTCCGGCATCGTCCACGGCGAGTCGCGAACGCAAACGGGCAAGCGTCTCGCCCTCGACCCATTCCATGACAATTGCAGGCACACCGTCGACCTCGCCCCAGCCATAGAGGCGGGGAAAGCCCTTAAGGCCCGAAAGGGCGCGATGGCATTCGTATTCCTCGCGAAACGCCGCCTTGAACTTGGCGACCAGCGCCTCGTGAGCGGCATCGTCGTCAAACTCATCGCGCGCCGGCAAGATGAGCTGTTTGAGTGCCACGGCCTCGCCTTGGGCGTTGACGGCACGCGTCACGCGGCCGATACCGCCACGGCGCATGGTGGCATCGTCGGCAAACAGCATCGTAAAACGACGCAGATAGGCAGGCAGTTCGTCCTGACCGAGCGCAATGGCCGGCTCAAACCCGTCGACACGCGCCAGGCGCAGGCCGACCATCGGATCGCGACCGAGCGATTGTGGTGTGGTGGATGCAAGATCGGTCATCATAGGGCAAGCGCCGCCACGTTATTGTTGAAGTTACCGAGCGCGACGTCATCATCGCCGTAATGGCCGACCCATTGACATAGGTTGGTGTAACAGCCCCACAGATTGGCATACTGCTGATACCACTTTGACCGGGGCGAGAATGTCTGACGACCGAACTCGGCTCGAATGACAAACATCTCCCCGACCAGGCTGTCGCACGGCCTGGGATCTCCCGTAGAGTTATAGGTCGAGACCACGTCATTGGCACGAGAAACATAGCCGTCGAGCATGTTGTACTTGGCCACAAGCCAACTATGAATGCTCTCTTCCTCAGCAGCGGAAAGGCCACCGGAGTTTGCATCGTTGTCAGTGTTGCCGCCCGTCGAGCCGCCGTTTCCAGACCCTCCGGTAGAGGAACCCGACCCAGAGCCGCCGCCCGAACTCGATGAATCCGAGCCGGAGCCAGAAGTATCCGAGCTACCGGGCTTTCCGGACTGCTGGGCGTCCTGCTCCTTCTGCTGCTCGACCTTATTCACCGTTGCCGCCACGCTATTGTTGGACAACCGATCGATGATCTTGGTGTTGGTGAGCACGATGGTTTTGCCATTGGCAAGCGTGACTTCGTTGTCCGGGGCCTCGGCGCCGTCCGCATCGTCGGTGCTAAACACAATATGCGCGACCACACTTGCCCAAGCATATCCAGTCGTGGTACCCAGATCACTTTTGACCTCATGCCCCACGCGCGGTTCGCGCGCGGCATGCGCCTGCATCATGGACGGCGCGGTCATGCCATAGGCAGAAACGCCAGCTATGACCAGCACCAGCGAGCAAGACAGCAGTGCGTACGCCCGCGGCGCCAAGCCCAGTCGGCGTCGCATGCGCACCGTGGCGCCGCGCTTTGTCTGAGTGCCACCGGGCCGCATGCGTTCTCCTCCAACAAAAACACGCCGCTCAGAAGCGGCGCATTCATTCAAATCCATATTTGAGTGTATCAGCGAACCCAAAAGGTTGCGCAACGAATGGGCAAATTAAGGATGCGAGCGGAAGCATCCATGCGATAAGCGGATACGAAGTATCTTTGTTGCACAACAAACTCACAGTCGCACGGGGAAATTATGACTACCCCGTGCATCGCGAGGAAAACATACGGCAGGAGAAGGCTCGCCACCTAAATCGCGCGACGGGCCTCGATGGCGCGGCCAAGCGTAAGCTCGTCGGCATACTCCAGGTCGCCACCCACGGGAAGGCCGCTTGCCAGACGCGACACCTCGACGCCCAACGGCTTGATGGTACGGGCCAAGTAGCTCGCCGTGGTCTCGCCCTCGATGTTGGGGTTGGTGGCGATGATGACCTCATGGATATCCTCGTGGCCCAGACGCGCCAGCAGCTCGCGAATGTGCAACTGCTCGGGACCAATCTTGTCCATGGGGCTGATCACGCCGCCCAGCACATGGTACAGGCCATGGTAGCTGCCCGTGCGCTCGATTGCCTGGACGTCGCGCGGCTCGCCCACCACGCAAATGCGGGTGGTATCGCGCATCGGGTCCTGGCAGATGGAGCACTCGTCGGCCGTGGCGTAGTTAAAGCAACGGCTGCAAAAGTGGACCTCCTGCTTGACCTCCAGGATGGCCTCGGCCAGGCGGCGGGCCTCCTCGGCATCGGCCTCGAGCAGGTAATAGGCGATGCGCTGGGCCGACTTGGGACCAATGCCCGGCAGACGGCCCAGCTCATCGAGCAGTTTTTGTAGACTGTGATTCGCACTCATATATATGCGCGTCTTAGAACGGCATGCCCGGGATGTTGAGGCCGCCGGTGATGGCGCCCATCTGCTTGTTGGCGAGCTCGTTGACGCCACGGACGGCCTCGTTGACGGCAGCCATGATCATGTCCTGCAGCATATCGACGTCCTCGGGATCGAGCGCATCGGGGTCAATAGTGAGGTTGACGAGCTCCATCTCGCCGTTGACAGTCACCTTGACCATGCCGCCGCCGGCAGAGGCGTCGACGGTCTGGGACTTGAGGTTCTCCTGCGCGGCGGCAAGCTGCTCCTGCATCTTGCGAGCCTGCTTCATCATCTGCTGCATGTTCATACCGGCCATGATGGCTCCTTTACGTGCGGCCGCACGCCGAGCTGCAAGGGCAGCCGGAGCGCAGCGGGACTTTCAAACTCAAAAATCGTACCACGGCGCGAGGCCAGCGAGCGGGGCGGTTGTGCCACCTCAGTCGATATACATGTCCTCCAATACAAACCGCACCCAAAGATTATGCAAGGTCGAATTAAAAGCCCCTAAGGAGCTAGGGGCCCTAAGTCCAATGAGTGGCCCTCAGCAGTAAAACGATAGCCCGCCAGTTGTTTCTTTCCAACGTTTGCAAATCAGTGCATGGTTAGATGAAACAAACTGCATGATATCGCGTAAATCCCGAGCAGGAATATCGCCCTTGTTATGGGCCAGCTTGCATCCGCCGGAGCGGGTAAGCCATATCTTGGTTGCCTCGGCAGTGGGGCGCTTGACCGCAACGTGAAGATGGACAGGTTCGCCGTTCTCCCCCGTCCAGAAGAAGATGATGTACGGCCCGAGTCGAAACAGGCTAGGCATAGACTCGTCCGCCTTCGTAGGCAAAACGTAGGATGAGCGGGGCATTGTTACGCACGAAATCATCGAGTTCTTTGAGGTCCGCTTCGCTAAAGCCCTCGTGTGACACCCAATTGAATGCCGGCAAGATACACTCCGCCGTGTCAAAACCCCAATCGCGCGGGCGCTCCACAACAACCTTCACCGTGTTGTCCTCCCGGACTTCGGAATACGAAACCTGCGTATCGTCCTCAAGGCGGACATATTCCCACATCATAAGCTCGCTCCGTTCAAAGGGTTCTCTTCTTGAGCAGTATACCCGCCCGTACAGCTACTCCACCGGTTTGAAGATGGTGGCCTGACCGAAGACGCTGCGGATGAGGTCTTTGGCCTCGTCCTCGGTCTGCGGGATGCTCGGGACTGCGCCCTGGTGGCCGAAGGGGCTGCCGGCGCCGGGGCTGGACCCCCAGGGAGCTGCAGGAGCGTCCTCCTCTTTGGGGACAGCTACAGCGGACTTGGGCGCGGGCGTCGCACCCGGCACGTCGAACGGAGGCAGATCGTCCCCGCTCGCATCGCCAGCGAAGCCGCCGACCATAGCGTCGTCGTAGGGCACCTGTTCGGATTCCCACGGCGCGGACTGCGCGACAGGCTGGGCCTTGGGAGCAGCCGAGCGCTCGGGCGCACAGGGTGCGGGCTCGGTCGGGAGCTTACCCGTGGCAGGAGCGCCGGCGGGGTTGTCGGAGCGTAGCCAGGGGGCTTTGCCCAGGTCAGACGACTTGGGCGCGGGCGAGACGGGCTTGGGCGCGGGTGTCGGAGCAGCCGGTTTGGGCGCCGCAGGCTTAGGCGCCGACGAGGTCGATACCGCTACCGGTGCCGCTTGCTGCTGCGTCGCGCTGGCGCTCGAGGATACAGGGGCCGCCGAGGACACGGGTTGCGGGTCCGCAGATGCCGCAGCCCGTGCAGATGGAGAATGCTCCTCATGTTGAGGAGCCGGCGTGCCACCCCCATCCAGGACATAGTCGACGGTACGACGACCGAAGACCGCGCAGACCGTCGGCAGGACCACCGACTGCGTATCGGCGCGACCGAGCATCTTGATGGCAAAAGTCGAACCCGCGGGGAACGAGACCGTGAGCTTGGAGCCGTCGTCGGCCGTGGCGCGGGCGTTGAGCAAAAGCCCTGCGTAGGAGGCCTGACGAGCCTTGACGCGCTCGACGACCTCGGCCCATTTGCGCTGGAGCTCGCCGGCGTCCTCAACCGCGGGGGTCTCGGCAGCACCGGCGGCGGCAACCTGGGCGGCGTTGTTGGGCTTGGACACCGACACGGTCGATGCAGCAGGCGCGGAAGCCGGAGCCGCAACGGGCTGAGGTGCAGGCGTTACAGGTCTGGGCGCCGGCGCAGGAGCCGCGGACTTGGTCGCAGGCTGGGCAGCCGGAACAGCAGCGCCGCGGTCCCAAGGCATACCGCCCTGGCGCGCGGACGTAGCAGCGGGGGCACCGGATGCCGCCGGAGCGGCAGCACGAGCGCCCGAAATGAGCGTCGGCTGTTGGGCAGCAGCGGGTACGGATGCTGCAGGCGCGGCGGCCTGAGCAGCAGCCACGCTCGCCGGCACGGCGCCGTTGGCAATCATGGCCTCCAGGCGTGCCACGCGCTCGGCCAATGCCTCAATCGTTAAATCGGCCTCGGGACGCGCCAGACGCGTGCAGGCAATCTCGAGCACCAGGCGCACGTCGCTCGCGCCCCTCATCTCCAGTGCGGCATCGTCGAGCACCGTCAGCACGCGGGCCAGGCGGTCGGCAGGATGCTCGCCAAAGGCAGCGGCCTCGGCAGCAAGCGCCTCGGCCTGCTCGGAGCCGCCCTCAAACAGCTCGGCACGGGCACCGGCAACGCAGGCAACGTACACGTCGCGCACATGCGCCACCAGGTCGCGCGTCAGCTCCAGCAGGTCATTGCCCTCCTCGACCTGCGCACGGATCAGTCCATAGAGCTCGGCAACATCGCGATCGGCAATGGCGCGGGAAAACTCGCCCAGAATCTGGTCCGAAACCTCGCCCAAAAGCGAGCGGGCGTCGTCCGCATGCACAGAACCGTTGCCAAAGACGCTCAGCTGCTCCAGCGTGGACAGCGCGTCGCGCATGCCGCCCTTGGCATGGCGCGCCACGATAGCCAGCGCCTCGTCGTCGTAATCGAAGCCCTCCTGCTCGCACACGTATGCCAAGCGATACTCGATATCCTCGTTGCCGATGCGATGGAAATCGAAACGCTGGCAGCGCGAGAGGATGGTCTCCAGAATCTTTTGCGGGTCGGTGGTGCACAGCACAAAGATCACGTGTGCCGGCGGCTCCTCAAGCGTCTTGAGCAGCGCGTTGAACGCCGCCGTCGTGAGCATGTGGACCTCGTCGATGATATAAATCTTGTACTTGCCGCGCACTGGGGCAAAGTTGACGGAGTTGATGATCTCCTCGCGCACGTTGTCCACGCCGGTACGGCTTGCGGCATCGAGCTCGTAGACATCCGGGTGGTTGCCCTCGGCGATGAGCTCGCACTCCTCGCAAGTACCGTCGGGCATGCAGCCGCTTGCACCCTCGGCGCGCGCCGCCTCGGCATTGCGGCACAGCAGCGCCTTGGCCAGAATGCGCGCCATGGTGGTCTTGCCCGTGCCGCGCGGTCCGCAGAACAGGTAGGCGTGGGACAGGCGCCCCTCGGTGATGGCGTGCTCGAGCGTCGAGACGATATGCTGCTGGCCCACCACGGAGTCGAAGGTGAGCGGGCGATACTTTCGGTACAACGATTCCATGGGTGCTCCCCCGGGTATACTGAGTCTTGTTGCCGCGGCGGCCATGCGGTCGCACGGCATACTGCATTCATAATAACCCGTACGGCGAGCCCGCCGCGATAGGAGTCCAAAGAGCATGGCAGACGCAGAGAGCAACCTCGTTCCCTCCGAAGCAGCCGACCAGGTCGAGGTCGCGCTCGAGACGCAGGCAGCAGCCGATGACGGCATCCTGTACCTCAACGAGTATCAGTACGAAAACGACCTCGTCACCGATTTCGCCCGCTTGGTTGCCTCGCCCAGGCGCCGCGGCTCCCTGTACGTCGCCGCCGCGATTGCCGCGCTCATCGGCATCGGCATGCTGGTGGCCGGCGGCAACTGGATCAAGTTCGGCGTCGTCCTCATCGTATTCGGCGCCTTTTTGGCCTGGTGGAGCAAAAATCTGCACCATACGCTTGCGCGCGACTTTATCGAAGCCGTCGAGGCAGACGAGTCCATGGGCGGCCGCTACCGCCGCGTCGCCGCCAACGAGGACGGCCTGATGGTCTGGGGCAAGAGCGGCAAGTCGCAGTTCTTCCCGTTTGAGAAGCTCGACCACGTACTCGACGGCGAGCGCATCTTTGTGGCCATGTTCGCCGACCAGGGCGTGACGATCCCTAAGGACACCTTTGTGCGTGGCGATGCCGAGCAGTTTGGCACCTTCCTTAAGGCACGCATCAACAAAAAGCTGCGCATCGAGACCAAACGCAAGAAGATGAAGGCAGAAAAGGCCGCCGTCGAGGCCAAGCAGGGCGACAAGCCCCAGGAGACCAAGGGCAAGCAGCGCAAGCAGAAGAAGAACAAGAAAAAGCGCTAAGGCCAAGCCAGGCAGGCAGCCTCGCATCCCGCTATCCTCCCCATGCACCCGAGCGTGCTACACTAGCAGCATCTATGCCACCGCGAACGGCTCGGCTCCGCGCCCGCCACTCGCAAACGAACTTTAAACGCACGAGGGTTGGCCATGCCGCTTTTCTCGCAACATACCGCCCGGTTCTCGCCGGACGTTCCTTTGGAGGGCACCAGCTCTCGCGAGCTGCTCAAGCGGTACCAGCCGCTCGAGACACTTGCGACCGGCGGTTTTGGCTCCATCGAGATCTGCCGCGACACGCACCTGCGCCGCCGCGTCGCCATTAAACGCATCCCCCTTATCAACGGTGCCGGCATGCCCGCTAGCGACATCATGGATGTCCTGCGCGAGGCGCACACTGCCGCCATGCTTCAACATCCCAACATCGTGCAGGTCATCGACTTTACGCACGACACAGCCTATGCCTACCTGGTTATGGAATATGTCGATGGCATGTCGCTGGCCGAGTTTTTGCACCGCGCGGACGGCCACTCACTTACCTTTGACGAGGCCGCGGCCATTGCCGATGCCCTGGGCCAGGCGCTCACCTTCGCCCACAGTAACGGCGTACTCCACCTGGACATTAAGCCCGCCAACGTGCTCATCGACCACTCGGGCAATGTAAAGCTCACCGACTTTGGCATGGCGCGACTGTCGTCCGCCGGTGGCTTTGGCGGCTCGCGCGGCGGCACCATCGGCTACATGCCGCCCGAGCAGCTCGATATCGAGACCGGCACGGTCGACGAGCGCGCCGATGTCTTTGCCCTCGCCTGTGTGATCTACGAGGGCCTGTGCGGCAGCGCTCCCTTTATGGCGGCCACGCCCGCCGACTCGCTCGGCCGCATCATCGGCGGCGCCACCTATCCCAGCGATCTGATACCACACTTTCCCCCGGGAGCCGAGGCCGCGCTCATGAGCGCGCTCTCCCCCATGCCGCAGGACCGCCCCAACAGCATCGAGGCATTTTGCGACCAGCTCCTTGCCGGTCTGGGCAGCGTGCGCGAAGGCCGTCGCAGCCTGGAGCAAATGGTTGGCGAACTTTCGGATGACGAGCAGGAGCTCGACGGTATCGAGCCGTCGCACTACGAGGACGACGCCATCGAGGTCGACCCCGCACTCGGCTGGGCGGGCACGCGCTGGAGCCATGCGCGCGACTACACCATGCGCATTATCTCGGCGCTAACGTGCGGCACCTTTAGCTTTTTGCTGATGCAAACGGCCGGGGTCGCGGCGCTTCCCGGCCTGGTCATTGCGGCCATCGCGATCGGCGCGGCGGCTGGCCTGGCCCCCCAGATTGGCTCGGCCATCTCGGCTGTGGGCTTTTTGGTGCTCATGGCCAACGCCACCATGCAGGCACAGGGCATCCTGTCGATGCTGCCCGTCGCGGTGATCTTTGCCGCCGCCATGTCCGGTTGGTGGATCGCCTGGGGTCGTACCGAGGCTGCCGCGAGCGCCGCGCTCACCTGTGCACTCGCGCTTGGCTGTCTGACCGGCAATACCTTCCTGGCAGCTGGGGTCGCCGCCGGCGTCGCGTCATTTTGGCTCGGCCCGACAAGCGCCGCCGCGGCAACGGGCATGGGCGCGCTTTTTGCCCGTCTGGCCACGGTCGCGCTTTCAGCCGGAGGCGTGCTGGGGCTCGGTAACGTTGCCGCAGCGCTGGGAGACCCGCTCCTTTGGGTCGCCTTTGTGCTGGTCGCGACAACTGCCGCAGCGTCATCCGCGCTGCTCAATGCCCATGCCAAGCGTGCCGACCAGGGCTCAAACCTTGCCGCAATCGCTGCCATCGCTGTCACCGGCATCGGCTGCGCAGCGGCGTCCTGTCTTGCACACCATATGGAAATTGCCAGCCTTGCAGCCGCGGTCGTCGCCAAGGCGGCGGTTGCGGGAACCCTATCCTCTATAATCGTTGGGATATGCCTATATTTGCTCGGATACCAAAGAACCTATACGGAGAGTGATCTTTCGTGAACTTCCTGAACATCTTCGAGGACCACGTGGCCGGCATCTTCGGTGCCACCCGTGCCCCGTTCTCCTTTAAGAAGCTTGCCAAGCAGGCCGCTCGCGACATGGAGGATCAGACTCTGGTGATCAACGGCGTCAACACGGCGCCGGCACTCTATACCATCCTTATCGCCGCCGACGACGATCCCATGCTCGCCCCGTTCTACCCCGAGCTTTCGCGCGAGGTCCGCGAGTTTGTGAAGGCACAGGCCGAAAAGCGCCGCTATGTGTTTGTCGGCGAGCCCCTCGTGCGCTTTATGATCGATCCGCAGCTGCGTGCCGGCAAGTTCTCGGTCTTTGCCGAGAACGTCGATGCCCCCACGCTCGGCCGCCTGTACGAAGAAGAGCGCGCCTATCAAAACGGCCTGGGCCAGAACAACTCCGCGGCAAGCCGTGCCGCCAGCGCCCCGCGCGCCGGCCAGCAGCAGTTTGCTGCCCCGCAGCAGCAGCGCCCCGCCGCCATGCCCCAGCAGCAGCCGACGCCTCGCGCCGCCGCTCCCGACCCGCTTGCCGTGGCAGACCCCTTCGCGCCTAGCATCCCCGACCCCGCCGCTCCCATCCCGGTGCCGCAGACCGTCTCGCGTGACGCGCTTGCCGGCATGGGCGGAGCCGCCGCGACCGGTGCCGCCGTGGGCCTAGGCGCCGCAGCCGGCACCGCCTCCAACATGGCGAGCACTCGCGCCCCGCAGCGTCCGCTCGCCCAGCTCGTCGACGTCGTGAGCGGCGAGAGCCATAGCATCACCTCCGCACAGGTGACCATCGGTCGCGAGCGCTCAGTTTCCGACATTGCCCTGCGCGACCCCAACGTGTCGCGCCGCCACGCCCAGCTCACCTTTACGGGCTCGGATTGGTCGATCGAGGATCTCAATTCCACCAACGGCACGCTCGTCAACAACCGCCGCATTACGCGCTGCCCGCTGCGCAACGGCGATCTGCTGACGTTTGGCCTGAGTACCTTTGAATTTAGGGGATAGTCGCTTATGAACATCGATATCGTCCTTTTTGCAGGCCGCATCGTCCTGGTCGCCCTGCTCTATATCTTTCTGTTCGCCGTCATGAAGACCGGCGTGGGCCTCGTGCGCGGCCAGCGCCGCGACTCGGCTATCTGGACGATCGATGTGGACAAGGGTCCGCGCGGTATCCGCGGCATCCACGTAGACATGCTCGGCCCCGTCATCGTCGGTCGCTCGCCATCTTCGGACATCTGCATCAACGAACCGTTCGTTTCAGCCTCGCACGCGCGCTTTTCGCTGCAGGGCCCGGCGCTCATCATCGAGGACCTCAACTCACTTAACGGCACGCTCGTCAACGGCCGCCAACTCGTGGAGCCCGCGACGCTGCGTGAGGGCGACGAAGTCCAGATTGGCGACGTGGTCATGAAGGTGAACCGTCGATGATCGACGAGGAGAACAAGTCCGCAACTATGACCGAGGCACCGGCCGCCGCCACAGCTGCGCCGGCCCACGCCGCTCCGGCGGGCTCCGCACCCGTGGAGCCCGAGGACACCGTGTTCTCCCTGCCTCTTTCGCATGTAACGCATGATATTTCGGATCTCGCCGATAACGAGGACGAAGAGGATGCCGTAGCGGCGCCCATCGGCGCACATGCTGCGGAACAGCCCACAGCGCCCGAAGCAACCCCGGCGCCGGCTCACTTTGCAGAGCCCGTCGCCGCGGCAATCAACGAGAGCGCTGCGGTGTTTGCGGCACCCGAGCCCGCCGCGCCGGCGTTTCCCATGGCCCCGGCGTCCGAGGTTGCGCCCGCGTCTACGCCGGCGCCCGAGCCTATAGACGTCAGCCCGCAAGACGACGAGTCGACCGCCCGCGTGTCCGAGGAGCCCGACTCCCCGGACACCGGTGATTCCGAATCAAACGCCGTGACCGACACCGTCTCTCCCGGTGACACCGCCGAAATCGACGTTGCCGCCGTTGAGGCCAAGCTCAAAGACCCCGGCTCGACCATGAGCTTTGAGCCCCTGACCGAGGAGCGCATCGAGACCGACTCGACCTATGATGCCGGTACCACCACGCAACTCATGTGGGGCGCCCGCTCCGACGTTGGCTGTGTGCGCCCGCACAATGAGGATTCCTACCTGGTGCAGTCGCCGCTCTTTTGCGTATGCGACGGCATGGGTGGTCACGCCGCCGGCGAGGTGGCCTCTTCTATCGCTGTCGAGACTATAGCCAAGACGGCCCCACAGTCCGCCGACGCAGCACGCCTGGCCGCAGCCGTCGAGGCAGCCAACGCCGCCGTAATCGAGGCGGCCCTGAACGGCCTGGGCAAGCCTGGCATGGGCTGTACAGCCACTTGCGCCTATATCGAAAACGACACGCTCGCCATCGCCCACGTGGGCGACTCGCGCGCCTACCTGCTCCACGAGGGCACGCTCATCCGCGTGACCCGCGACCACTCCTATGTGGAAGAACTCGTGGACGCCGGCGAGATTACGGCAGACGAGGCTCGCGTCCACCCCAACCGTTCGGTCATCACCCGTGCGCTGGGCTCGGACCCCGCCATGTATGCCGACCACTTCACTCTGCATATCGAGGAAGGCGACCGTCTGATCCTGTGCTCTGACGGCCTTTCGAGCATGATTCCCGATAGCGATATCGAGAACATCGCCACGCAGTCCTCAACCGCGCAAATCTGCGTCGACAACCTAGTGGACGCGGCGCTTGCCGCCGGCGGCCACGACAACGTGACCGTAGTAGTCGTTGACCTGGTTGACGATGGCGTCATGCGCGAGGCGCAACGCGTGCGTCGCCGCAACGTTACTATCGCCGCCATCCTGGCCCTCGTCTTTGTGCTGGCAGCTGGCATCTGGGCCTACACGGGTGTCACCGGCTCGTACTACCTGGGTACCTACCAGGGCAATGTCGCCGTCTGGCGCGGCCTGCCCGGCAAGCCACTCGGACTCAAGCTCCACTGGCTCGAAAGCGAAACCAGCATTAAGCTGTCCGACCTGCCCGAAGACACGCAAAACCGCCTCAAGGCGGGCATTCCGCAAACAAGTGTCGACGATGCGCAGGACACGATATCCAAGTACCGCCACCAGATCGACGAGGAGCAGACCCGCCAGGTGATCGACGCGCAAACGATTCGCGACAACACCAATCAGGGATCGACCTCCGAATCAGATTCCGAGAAAACCGCCGAACAGTCCGCCGAGGCCGAAGCCTCCGATAAGAATTAGAAAGGGAGTGCCGCTTATGAGTCGCCGCAACACCGAGCTGCTCTTGCTCATCGCCTCGGCGTTCCCCGTCATCCTGCTGTATGCGATGTACGTCCTCACCGCAGGCGCTGCCATCTCCTTTGAGACGCTCGCCGTACCGATCGGCCTCTTTGCCGCCTTTGCCGCGGCCCACATTGCCGTGCGCATCTTGGCGCCCGGTGCCGACCCCGCCATCCTGCCCATTGTCTTTGTGCTTTCGGGCATCGGTATCACGTTCGTGACGCGTCTCGCACCCGCTCTCGCCATCTCACAGCTCATCATCCTGTTTGTCTCGGTGGCGCTCATGGTGGGAACGCTCGCACTGGTCAAAAACCTCGACGTGGTCATGCGCTACAAGTACACCTTTGGCATTATCGGCATCATCCTGCTGATGCTGCCCATCTTTATCGGCACCACGATCTCGGGCTCCAAGCTGTGGATTCGCATCGCGGGCTTTACCATCCAGCCCGGCGAGTTCGCCAAGGTCTTTATCGTGCTGTTCCTAGCCGGGTACCTGGCCGAGAACCGCGAGCTGCTCTCTATCTCCAACCGCAAGATTCTGGGCTTTAAGATCCCTCGCCTGCGACTGCTGCTGCCGCTGTTTGCCGTGTGGGGTGTGTGCCTGCTCGTCGTCGTCTTCGAACGCGACCTGGGTTCGGCCGTGCTGTTCTACACCATCTTCTTGCTGATGCTCTACGTTGCCACGGGGCGCTTTTCGTATGTCGTTATCGGCCTTGCGCTCTTAGCTGTTGGGGCCGTGGGCGCCTACAAGTTCCTGTCTCACGTTCAGGTGCGTTTCCAGGTTTGGCTCGATCCGTTTAAGGACGCCCAGGGCCAGGGCTACCAGATCGTCCAGTCGCTCTTCTCGCTTGCCGATGGCGGTCTGGTCGGTGTTGGCATCGGCAACGGCATGGCCAACAACATCCCTGTCGTCGAGTCCGACTTTATCTTCTCGGCTATCGGCGAGGAGATGGGCCTTTTGGGCGGCGGCGCCGTGCTCATCCTGTTTATGCTCTTTGCCGTGCGTGGCCTCACCACAGCTGCCCGCGCAAAGTCCGACCTTGCCGCCTTTAGCGCCACCGGTCTTACGGCAGCCATCAGCTTCCAGGCCTTTTTGATCGTTGGCGGCGTAACCCGCCTGATCCCGCTGACCGGCGTCACCCTGCCCTTTATGAGCCAGGGCGGCTCCTCGCTGCTGGCGAGCTTCATCATCGTCGCGCTCCTGCTGCGCGCCGGTGACGAGGCGACCGGACGCGAGGCCGAGCTTACCGGCACCGGCACCATGGCCGCCATCACCGATGATCAGGTCGCATCTGCCGCCGCCCCGACGGGCACGCGCTTTGCCACCTCGTCTTCCTACGGCAGCGGCAGCCATTCCGTCGGCTCGCGCATGCGACGTCGCCTGCTCGACACGCCTGAATCCGGTGTGCTCGGCCGCGTTGCGCTCGCCAACCGTCTAACCCGCGCGGTGCTCGCCTTTACGGCGCTGTTCGCCATCCTTATCGGCAACCTCACCTATGTCCAGGTCATTAAGGCCAAGGACTATCAGGACATGCCGACCAACAACCACACCATCGCCCGCTCCAAGTACATCCAGCGCGGCTCCATCATCACGTCCGACGGCGTGACGCTGGCCGAGTCGCTGCAGCAGGAGGACGGCACCTACGTACGCTCCTACCCCAACGGTAACCTGGCAGCGCACGTGGTTGGCTACGTGAGCCAGCAGTATGGCACCACCGCCATCGAGAGCGTCATGAACGACACGCTCACCGGCTCTAAGGATTACTCCAGCTGGAACAACGCCATCGCGTCGCTCGCGGGCCAGACCCAGCCGGGCAACACCGCCAAGCTCACCATCGACTCGCGCATCCAGACGGCGGCCGAGCAGGCGCTCAAGGGCTTTAAGGGCGCTGTAGTGGTCATCGACCCGCGTACCGGCGCGGTGCTCGCATGTGCCAGCTCGCCCACCTACGACAACACCAACATCGATGCCCTGCTGCAGACGGGCGGCGGCGAGGACGGCTCCATGTACAATCGCGCCATGGACGCGCTGTACACGCCGGGCTCAACGTTTAAGGTCGTTACGCTTTCCGCGGCACTCGAGACCGGTACCGCCAGCCTTACCAGCACCTACCAGGCGCCCGGCTCCATGGACATCGGCAACGCACCGGTCACCAACTATGCCAACGAGAGCTACGGCACCATCAGCCTGCAGCAGGCCTTTGCCGTGTCCTCCAACGTCGTCTTTGGCCAGGTGGCAAACGAAGTTGGCGCAAACACGCTCGTGCAGTTTGCCAACGCCTTTGGCTACGGCCAAAAGCTCGGCCAGGACCTGACCTCCGCGGCCTCCATCATGGCCGACCCGTCGCTCATGACCGAGTGGGAGACCGCCTGGGCCGGCGCCGGCCAGCCTGTCGGCATGGACCACACGCCCGGCCCGCAGACCACCGTCATGCAAAACGCCGTGATTGCCGCCGCCATCGCTAACAGCGGCGTGGTCATGGACCCGTACTTTGTAGCCCAGGTACTCGCCCCGGACGGAACCGTGGTCAAGACCACGCAGTCCCGCTCGCTTGGTCAGGCCGTCAGCTCCGCCACGGCCGACCAGGTCAAGCAGGCTATGCTCGCGGTTGTCCAGTCCGGTACCGGTACCGATGCCCAGATTCCGGGCGTCAAGGTCGCCGCCAAAACCGGTTCGGCCGAGATCGGCGGCACCAACGTCAACTCGATGTTCGTTGGCTTTGCACCTTACGATTCACCCACGGTCGCTATCTCGGTGGCCTTGGAGGATTTCGACAAGCATGACGTCAAGGCCGCCAAGATCGCCGGTATCGTCCTGACCGCGGCGCTTGCCGCACAGGGAGCGTGATGCCCATGATCGAATCGGACACCCGAGGCGCGCCGCGGCCGAAGAGTTAGCGGCAACGCGCCACACGGCCCCAGCGGCCACATCGTAGGTACTACACACATCGTTGAGCGAATAGTTATGTTAGGAGCAAGAATGGAACAGAGGGTCCTCGGGGGAAGATACCTCCTCAAGGATAAGGTGGGGACAGGCGGCATGGCGACCGTCTACCGTGCACAGGACCAGGTCCTCGACCGCACGGTTGCCGTCAAGATCATGCTGCCGCAGTATGCCGGCGACGCAACCTTCGCCGCACGCTTTAAACAGGAGGCCCAGGCAGCAGCCGGTCTCTCCTCCCCCTATATCGTGGGCGTCTACGATTGGGGCAAGGACGGCGACACCTATTACATCGTCATGGAGTACCTGCGCGGAACCGACCTTAAGAGCGGCATCAAGAGCCACGGCGCCCTCGACCCCAAGAAGGTCGCCCAGATCGGCTCGCAGATCAGCTCCGCGCTTTCGGTCGCCCACAAGCACGAAATCATCCACCGCGACATTAAGCCGCAGAACATCATGGTGCTGCCCGACGGCAACATCAAGGTGATGGACTTTGGCATTGCGCGCGCCAAGAACAGCCACCTCACGCAAGACAACAACGTGCTGGGAACCGCCCACTACGTCAGCCCCGAGCAGACCCGCGGTCAGGACCTCGGCCCCACCTCGGATATCTACTCGCTGGGCGTCGTGATGTACGAGTGCGCCACCGGTCGCGTTCCCTTTGACGGTGACGACGCTATCTCGGTCGCACTCAAGCAGGTCAACGAGCTGCCTATTCCGCCGAGCCAGATCAACTCCGGTGTCGACGCCGACCTTGAGCGCATCATCCTCAAGTGCATGGAGAAGGACCCCGCAAACCGCTTCCAGACCGCCGACGAGCTGCGTCAGGTGCTCAACAGCTACCTGTCGGGCCGTGCCGTCAACGTCTCGGAGCCCACGCGCATCATCGGTGCCCCCGGTGAGTTGGGCGCCACCAAGACTCGCGAGCTTTCCGATCAGACGCGCGCCATGGTGCGTCCCGTCTCGGGCGTAAGCGGCCAGAATACCGCCCGTAGCTCGGTTTCGGGCTCCACCGGCTCCTACGAGATCGAAGAGCCCAAATCCAACAAGAACAAGATCATCGCCGCCGTGGTGGCAGCCGTTGCCGTCATCGGCATCGTGGTGGCCTTTGCCACAGGACTCTTTGACGGCGAGCAGGTCACCGTGCCCGATGTGCTGGGCAAGGACCAGCAGACTGCCGTCGAGCTGATCAAGGAAGCCGGCCTCGAGGTCGGCACCATCGACCAAAGCTACAACGACGATGTCGACGAGGGCAAGGTCGCCGAGCAGACGCCCAACGGCAACACCAAGAAGGCCAAGGGCACCAAGGTGAACCTGGTAATCTCCAAGGGCCCCAAGCCCTCCGAAAAGGTTGAGGTTCCCAAACTTGTCGGCCTGACCAAGGACCAAGCAGAAGCCGCACTGGCAAGCGTTGGCCTGAAGGGCAACGCCTCCGAGGAGGCCAACGAGGCTGATGAGGGCCAGGTCTTTGAGCAGGGCACCGAAGCCGGTAAGGAAGTCGCGAAGGGCACGACCATCTCGTACAAGGTCTCGAGCGGCCCGGATACCACGTCCGTCCCCGACCTGACCGACATGACCGAGGCCCAGGCGCGCAACGCCCTCGATATGGCAGGCTTTGGCGTCGACGTGAGCTACCAGGAGAACGACTCGGTTACCGAGGGCACCGTGATCAGCTGGAACCCCAGCGGCAAGCAGAAGCCCGGCGCCACGATTACCGTCGTCATTGCCAAGAAGTCCGGCAAGGCCACCGTCCCGGGCAACCTGTACGGCAAGAGCATTTCCGCCGCCGTTACCGCGCTCAACAACGCCGGTTTCTATAACATTGGCTTCTGTGACCAGAACGGCAATCCCGTAAGCGGTAACGAGGATGCCACCGTTACGGGCGTCTCCCCCACTGGCAAGCAGTCCACCGACAGCACGATTACGCTGACGGTCGCACTTTCTGGTTCGGGCTCGGGCTCGGGCACGAGCACGGGCGACGATTCCGGTACGACCAACTAGTCGCCACCCCACCGCTCATCGCGGCTTTCGCCGCAAACATATTCGCTCACAGGCGCCCGCTTGCTCCCCCAGCAAGCGGGCGCTTTGTTTATCGACAGGCCAGGGCTCCATAGCAACACAAAGAGGCCCGCAAAAACAAGCCTCCCAGGTGACAACAGAATATGTAATGCAGTAATTACTAGCCGCAGAACTTCACCATGGTCTCGACCACGAGCTTCTCGGAGTTGAGCCGCTGTATCATGATGCCCTGCTGGAACAGCGGGATGTTGGCGCGCGTGCGCTCCGGATCGGAGTGCTCGACGAACTCCTTCTTATCCAAGGTGCAGACCGAGCGCGACAAAACGACTTCGAAGCGACCCATTACGGCATCGCGCATGCGCTACAATCTCGGTTAATCTGTTAACCACCCGAAAGCAGCAGGAGGCCCCATGCCCACACCAGGCAAGCGCCCATCCATGCGCCAGATTGCCGTCGCGGCCGGCGTATCCGTCGCCACGGTCTCCCACGTCATCAACGGCAGCGGCCGTTTTTCCGAAGACACCCGCAAACGCGTGGAAGCCGCCCTAAAGGAATACGGCTACGTCACGAACATGGCGGCGAAGAGCCTCCGTATGGCCCAGTCCCGGACCATCGGCATGATCGTGCCGGACATCTCCAACGACTTCTTTTCCAAGATCGCCCTGCATGTGGAGCGCGAGCTGGCAACCGAGGACTACTCGGTCTTTGTTTGCAACAGCGCCAATGACCCCGCCCGCGAGCGTGACTACTTCCGCACGCTGGCAAGCAAGCAGGCCGACGGTATCATCTGTATCTCCGGCCTGCGCAGGCTCGACGGCGAGTTCGTCCCCCACGGAATCCCCGTGGTCTGCATCGACCGTGCGCCCGAAAACGACCTCGGTTTCCCACACGTGGGCTCCGACAACATCGGCGGTGGCTACATGGCGACCGAGCACCTCATCGAGCGCGGCTGCAAGGACATCCTGAGCATCTCGAGTTTTACCGCCAACTACCCCGGCAACGAGCGCCAGATGGGCTACGAGCGGGCGCTCGCCGCGCACGGAATGCCGCTACGCCGCGACTACCAGCTGTTTGTCTCGGGTAAGCAGCCGAGCATCATCGAGTCGGAAGAGCTCGTGACCGACTTCCTCTCCACGGGCTACCCCGTCGACGGCGTCTTCGCCCATAGCGACCACGCAGCCGTGGGCGCGCTGCGTGCGCTCGTTGCCGCCGGCAAGCGCGTACCCGAAGACGTCCGTCTCATCGGCTTCGACGATTCCGTTTACGCGCAGCTTCCGACGCCGCAAATCAGCACCATCCGCCGCTTCCCCGAGCGCCTCGCGCACGAGGGATGTCAGGCCCTGCTCGCCCTGCTGCGCGGCGAAGAGCCCGAGATGGAGACGCTTGTCCCCGTTAAGCTCGTGCAACGCGCGAGCAGCTAGACAGCGGGCAGCGAATAGCCGCGTTTTTCTCTCGCATGTGCTCTATCCCACGTGCGACATGCAAAAAGCCCGCCACCACACGGGTGACGGGCTTTTCCGCTACCAGCCGCGTGCTTCCTCCGCACGTACGAGCTGACGAGCCTCGATCTGGCGAATCATATCGATGCGTCGCTGGTGACGGCCGCCCTCGAACTCGCCGGTGAGCCAGGCGTCGACAATCATTTTGGCCAGCTCGATGCCTACCACACGAGCACCAAACGCGAGCATGTTGGTGTTGTTGTGCTCGCGCGACAGGCGAGCGGAATACGGCTCAGAGCAGGTGCAGCAACGGATACCGCGCACCTTGTTGGCGGCAAGCGAGATGCCCACACCCGTACCGCAGATAACGATACCGCGATCAACCTCGCCGGACATGACAGCGTCCGCCACAGCCTCACCCGCGATGGGATAGTCAAAGCGCTCGGTGCTGTCCGTACCGAAGTTCACGACTTCGTAGCCGTACTTCTCCTGGATATACGCCGTGATGGCTTCCTTGTACTCGACTGCGACGTGGTCGTTTCCAATACCGATCTTCAAAAGAGACCCCTTTCCATAAGAACCATTCGCGCATGCCGCGCGCTCAATCCGTCCTAATTCGCCGTTCCGCTTCTAATACACCTCGCCGGCGCGCAAACGGCGCAGACACTCCTCGTAACCAGCGTCCTTGCCAAACAGCGCACTGGTGCCCAGGATAAATCCGTCCGCGCCAATGGCGGACAGGTCGCGCACGCGCTCGGGCGAGCAGGCGCCGTCGATCATGAGCTTGAAGCCAAAGCGCTCCTTCAGCGCGGCAAGGCGACGCACCTTGTCGTTCGTGAACTCGATAAAGCTCTGACCGGCAAAACCCGGATTCACCGTCATGACCATCACGTAATCGCAGAGGTTCAACATCTCCTCGATCTCGGAGATAGAGGTGTCGGGGTTCACGGCGATACCGGCGCTCTTGCCGAGGGACTTAATCGCGGCGAGTGTCTTGACCACGTAACGCTCGGACTCCGGATGGATATAGATGATGTCCGCGCCGGCGGAGGCGAAAAGTTCAACCTTGCTGGCAGGATTCTCGACCATAAGGTGCACGTCGACGAGCTTGTTGGTGGCAGCTCGCACGGCCTTGATGTCTTCGAGACCCATGGCGAAATTGGGAACGAAACTGCCGTCCATCACGTCGCAATGGAAGATGTCGATGCCGGCGGCGTCGAGATCCTCGACGGTCGCACGCAGATTGCCGTAGTCGGCGCACATGAGACTGGGGCAGAGCAGCATAGTGAACTCCTTATCTGCTCGGTGATTATCTACTCGGTGGTAATTAATCGTTTAACCTTTATCTACAGTCTGGCTGATTAATCGTTTAACCACGTTGTTAACCTGCAGGCTTTTCCAGATTCACAACGTTGCCATATTTGCCTATCTAGCTGGTATCATGCAGGAGCCCGCACCACGAAACGCTGTCGTATTCCCTAGGAAGAAATCCCGCTACGCGGACAGCAGCAGCCAGGGGCCGCAATCCGCAGACCTGAGCCCGGACCCCCTACGCTCCAGGCGTGATCAGGCGCGCGCACTGGGCGATCTTCTCGTCATAGGACTCCGCGATAATCGACACACCATCGAACCCAAACGCACGAACATTCGAGAACTGATGGAACTTCGAGCTGTCGCACAGCACGTACGCCTTATTCGAATTCTCGCGCACGATGCGCTTCTTCGCCGCCTCAACGTAGGAGGGCGTCATGACGCCGCGGTCCTCGTCAATCGCGTTGGTCCCGATAAACGCCTTATCGAAGTACAGATCGCGCAGGATCGATTCGGTCATAGAACCGCAGAACGAGGAGTTCACATAGTTGAACTCGCCACCCACCACGATGAGCTGGGCGCGCGTCTCGCTCTTAATCAGGCACGCCGAGGCATCCGTCGTGTAAATTGTCACGTCGCGGTCGAGCAGCAGACGCAGCAGCGCCGTGCAGGTGGAACCCGAGTCCAAGTAGAGCGTGTCCCCGTCCTCAACAAAACGCAAGGCGACTTGGGCAATCTGTTCCTTCTCACTCCCGTGTAGGCCCGAACGCGTCGAGATACTCACCTCGTGGACAGCCGAGAGGAGCCTCACCGCGCCGCCCGAAAGATGCTCAACCTTGCCAAGCGCCTCCAGCTCCTTGAGGTCGCGACGTAGCGTCGAAATAGAGACGCCCGGCAGCTCCTCCTGCAGCTCGGAAATCCTCGCGAGGCCCGACTTCTGCAGGCACTCTACAATTCGCTCCTGGCGCTCATACGGAATCATATTGGGAACCTCTCCAAACCACTCTGCTTCACGCTCGTTCATTTCTTTTCGAAAAGTGTAACGCACAAGCAGAATAGCGGCCGCCACCTGTTGCGATGACGACCGCTTAATCGATTGACCTACCCTCTCGTTCACAATTTGAACGAGGTTGACACACCTCGCGTAAGCGCGACGCTCTTCAAGCGAAGAGAACGACCCTAGGAGAGGCGGCGCATCCGGGGCTCTTAGGCGAGCTGATCCTCCTTGCCGGTGAAGGCGAAGGCAAGAACACCGGCCACGACGGCGGAAATGAGCATGCCGACCATAGCCCAAGCGAAGTTCATGGGGTCGGAACTCACGAAAGCCGGGAACGTAGTGACGGAACCGAAGGTGAACGCAGTGGTGACGACCTTCATGATACCGAGGAACGCGCCGCCGACGGCACCGCCGATGATCTGCGCAAGCCAGACCTTCTTGTTCTTCACGAGCATACCGAACAGCGTGGGCTCGATGATGGCGGACAGGGCGATCGATACGACACCGGTCATCGCGAAGCTCTTGAGCTTCTGGTCGCGGGCCTTGAGGAACACGCCGAAGGCGCAGCCGATAACGGCGAAGTTGCAGGCGAAGGTGAAAGGGCAGATGTAGTCGAAGCCGTTCTGAGCGATGTTGTTGATCATGATGGGGTTCACGGCCCAGTGGATGCCCATGGACACCAGCACGGACCAGCCGCCGCCAACCAGCACGCCGGCGAACACGGAGCTGCGCTCGATCAGCCAGTTGACCACGAAGGCGATGGCCTCACCAGCGTAGACGCCCAGGGGACCGATGACGAGCATGGTGAGCGGAACCATAACGATCAGGGAGATGGCGGGCAGCACGACGAGCTTGAGCATCTCGGAAACGTGCTCATCGAGCCACTTGTACAGGTACGAGTAGACCCAGACAGACAAGATGGCAGGGATAACCGTGGAGTTGTAGTTCATGAGAACCACGGGGATGCCGAAGAAGTCCGTCATGGCGCCGTTGCCCGCGTCGCCCATGAGGGCGATGAAGTCCGGGTAGAGCAGGCACGCGCCGAGCAGCGCCGACAGGTACGGGCTCGCGCCGAAGCGCTTGCCGGCGGAGAAGCCGAGCAGCACGGGCAGGAAGTAGAACACGCTCATGGCCAGGGTGTACAGGATGGTGTAGGTACCCGTGCCCTCAGCGATGATGCCGAGCTGGGCGGCCAGGATAACGAAGCCGCGCAGGATACCGGAGCCGGCCATGGCGGGCAGCAGCGGGGCAAAGATGCCGGAGATCGCGGAGAAGACCTGGCTGACGATGCTCTCGCCCTCGTCCTTGGTAGCAGCGGAGATTTCCACGCCCGAACCCTTGACCAGCGGCTCAAACTTCTCGTACAGCTTCGGGACCTCAGTGCCGATGAGAACCTGGTACTGACCGGCCTTGTTCAGCGTGTTCACAACGCCTTCGACTTCCTTGACCGCAGCGTCGTCGCAAGCCGCGTCGTCTTTGAGATTGAGGCGCAGGCGCGTCGCGCAGTGCGTCATGCCCGAGATGTTCTCGGGACCACCGACGGCGTCCAGAATCCCCTGAGCCATCGCGTTCCAGTCGCGTTTCATTGGTTACCTCCCCATTGCGCAGAAGAGCTCGCGGACAAGCTCGGCTGCCTTAATCGCGTCGTTTGCATCGATAACGGATTGGATCTTCTCCATGCTTACGGTCTCGATGGCGTCGTTGAGCAGATGGATCATCTGGTCGTTCTGTGCAGCCTCGCCGGCAGCGGGCTCGATGACCGGGAACGTGTCGAAGTAGATTGCGCTGTCGTAACCGTGCTTCTTCACGTAGTAGAGGAACTCGAGGGTCTTCACCGGCGTGGACGTACCAATCATAAGGCCATCGTCGAAGCGACCGTTGCCGTCGTTTAGGTGAATGCCGTAGAGCTTGCCCTCGCGGCCGAACAGGTCGGCGGCCATGGCAGGGTTCTCGTGCTTCATGAGCATGTGGCAGTAATCCAGCGTGACGCCCAGGTTCGGGCGGTCTGCAGCGTTGAGAATCATGCCGGTCATACCCATGGAGTCGATGAACGCGTACGCGCGCTCCTCGTAGGGTTTGTACTCAATCGAGATCTTGAGGTCGGGCGCGTAGTCGCAAACCTTCTGGAATGCGGCTACGAGCTGGTCGAAGACGCGAGCGTAGGCGATCTGGAAGCTGTAGTCGAAACCGTCGTGGCCGAGCCAGATGGTCACCGTGTTGCCACCGGCAGTGCGGCAGTAGTCGCACGCCTCGTAGCAGAGCTCAAGGGCTTCCGCGGCAAGGGCATCATCGGCATTGCCCAGGTCACCGTTGAGGAAGGCGTTGCGGAAGCGCAGCGCGCAGCCGTTCAGCTGCAGGTCGTGAGCTGCGAGCTTGGCGGCCATGTCCTCCGCCGTGACACCTGTGCAGTGCTCGGGGTAGTTGAGGTCGACGTGCGTGAGGCCCACGCTCTGGAACTCCGCGAACACGCGATCAAGATTCTTGTCGCCATCGCGAAAATAGGAGTTGATACGAGTTGCAAGCTTCATGCTTCTACGTCCTTTACCTTCGTCCTTGATCGTTTCTGCCCGTTCGAGCACCTGATCTATATCCGTAATTCGATAAGGGCCGCCGCCTGCGCGCCGGGGCCTACCCTATGCCATGTAGATTACTGCCACGTAAGTTCATTTTAAATCAGTATTTTTCATTCTATTTCTCATTGTGTCAGAGTTTTTCACCGTATCAAGCCATCTACCTTGTGGTTTTGCTGTTAATCAAGTTTGACCATTCTTAAATTATTTGATTTTATCTGAACTAATTTGCCGTTTATCGGTAAAAATCGACCGCTCACGGCTGACGGCGACGCAAGATGGAAGATACTTGCATGAGGAAAAGCACTGAATTCCCAGCGCCGATTCGAATGACGCGATTGGTGACGCGAGCGTCGACGGCCCGAATCTGCCGTCGGCCCCCACTAACCAAAAACGGCGCCGCTCACGCGACGCCGTCATATTCCCTGGTGCCCCCGGGCGGATTCGAAAACTCCCCCCCCCGCGGGGAAATTGGTGACGCGGGTGTCGACGGCGCTGAGCGCTCCGTGTTTTGGTATGTGGATATGGCAGCCATCAACCTTTCTCGGCATGTGAAACTCTAGGCACATATGAGCATACCTGAGCGACGCAACACATGCGCTCCATCTATCCCAACAAGCTCCAGCGGTACCCGCACTTCCCATTTCGTGTAGAAAAGGGCCTGTATATACTTCCCATTTCGTGTATTGAATCAGGTAACCACACTTCCCATTTCGTGTATACAGCAGCTAGATTGGGCAATCATGTCAGTATTCAGACGTACGGCCTACAATAAACTCCTCGATTGGAAAGCGAGCAATGGATCCCGAGCCATCATGCTCGAGGGGGCCCGCCGCGTTGGAAAAAGCACCCTTGCCCAAGAGTTTGCGCAGTCCAAATACAAATCCCACCTCGTGATCGACGAATCTGTTGCGAGTGAAAAAAGAAGACCGGAGACTCAACTGGTCTCCGGCCTCATTTCTAAAAAACGTCTCGTGGTTCTACTCGTGCTGTCGGGCTTCTACCAGCCTGCAGAAGTCGTTGACGCTCATGAGCCATTCCCTTTGCGCGGGCGTGTAGGTTTCGAACAGCGATGAGGGCACAACGAGGCTGAGCCTGTCCTTAGCCATAGCTCGTGTGTAATCCTCACTTACGGCGGGCTCAAGTGTTACAAGATGCTTGTCCTCGATTCTGTCAGCCTCATCAAGCACCTGACGCCAACGCTCCTTGATGGTTGTCTTGGCACCGAGCATCGTCAGTCGAGCGACAGGGAACTTGGGGTCGTGGTAATCGTCAATAGAGGGAAAGATGAAATCCGGCTTTGATTTGCCCTCGGTGTATTTCTGCGCCGAGTAGCGTATGCCCCTAGCATCGAATAGCATCGAGAGTTGATTCTCGAACGCCGTCCCCGCACGGGACTTGCGGCGCTGGAAGGCCGACATAGTGGTGCGCAGCACGCCATCAACATCAAGCGCCGAGCCAAGGTATGGCGCGAGGTCGCGCTCCAAGAGATGCCGCTCGAAGACGCGGAACAGCATCTCTTCGCGTTCGTAACAAGCGACCAAGCAGCCATCCGGGTCGCCCGTCCAATCGAGCTTTCCAAGGGTGGAAGCTGAGTAGGCTGAGAAGTCTGCCCCTTTGGGGAAGGACTCGCCGAATTTCTCGATCATACCGTCGAGGAAGTTCTCCGCTGCGATCGGCATGCTAACTTCGATGCCGATGGACTCCAAAATCCTTGCGGCGATCGACGTGATGCGCGTATCCTCCCGAGCAGAAGGCGTAAAACCCTTCTCGCCAACCCCGTCGAGCGCGAAGAGCCAGCGAACTTGAGATTCCGCCGTACTCCCCGCTCGGGCAAATAGGATTACGACCTCCTTGGCTTCGTGTAGGGCCAAAACCATGAGGTCGCCCGGACGGGCCATGCCCATGGCAGCATTATCGTTGTAGTAGAGCCTATACTCAGTTCTAGTTGGATGCTTCCTGCGGGCGTCGTACCAAGTGGTATAACCATGGTCGAATATAGGGTCTGCACCATCATCGAGATATGCGAAGGTAGTTCGCATCCCCTTTATGTCATCGTCTCCGAAAAGCGCGCGCAAAGGCCCCACGCCGTTGAATTCGTGCTGGTGGCTTTTATTGGCCCCCATGATGTCAACGCCCTCGAGGGTTTTCGCGACAGCACCGTCAAAATACGCGCCAAGTACTCCATAGTCCATCCTAGAACACCTCCATCATCAACTTCGCGACCGAGCGCACGACCGGCACGGTCACGGAGTTGCCGAACTGCCTGTATGCCTGAGTATCCGACACCGGGATGATGAACTCATCGGGAAATCCTTGCAGGCGCGCGCATTCGCGGGGAGTGAGTTTACGAGGGTTTTTTCCTTCCTGCCCGACCAGAATCTCGCTGCCATCCTTGTGGTACCGGGCGGAAAGCGTCCTTGTCGTGTCCTCTGGGCCGACCATCGAGTATCCAAAGCCGTGGCCCGCCGCCTCATGCTTTTCGCGATAGGCGCGCAGATAGGCCCATAGCTTATCCGAAATGGTGTAGCGTTCGTTTGGTTGCTCTTCGAGGATTTCCCCTAGCGTATGTCCCGGTCCCGGCACCTCAAGGTCATCCCACGAGAAGGGAACTTCCCCCCTGAACCCCACGATGTAGATGCGCTCCCTGTGCTGGCACGTCCAGTTTTTTGAATCAAGCACTTTCCAGAAAATATGGTATCCAAGGTCCTCCTCAAGCGTCTGTCGTATGACCTTGAAGGTCTTCCCGCCGTCGTGACTCGTAAGGTTCTTAACGTTCTCAAGCAAGAAGGCCTTCGGGCGCTTGTCGCGTACGATGCGAGCGACCTCGAAAAAGAGGGT
This sequence comes from Collinsella aerofaciens, assembly GCA_048529485.1. Lineage (GTDB taxonomy): Bacteria > Actinomycetota > Coriobacteriia > Coriobacteriales > Coriobacteriaceae > Collinsella > Collinsella aerofaciens_CJ. The sequence goes on from DBGFJU010000042.1 coordinate 53,980, forward strand.
TCCCTGCGTTTTATCCTCAAAGCCGGTGGGTCTCCCCAAAGATTGCTTCTTCGAAACGCCTGCAAGGGAGAATGGCTGACAAGGAAAGCCTGCGAGCAGGACATCGAAGTCCGGTATATCGTTTGATGCGACCTGACGGATGTCGCCCGCCGGGGTCTCTCCATAGTTCATCCGGTAGGTTTTCTGGGCGAACTTATCCCACTCGCAAGAGAAGACGCACCTACCGCCAAGCTCCTGGAACGGCATTCGTATACCGCCGATGCCCGCGAAGAGATCGCAGAAGGTAAAAGGCGCGTCGCTGCGCTCCCCTTGGTCAAATGGAGCCCCCGCATCGAGCGATGCGATAAAGGCGCATTCAGCCGCCGTTGGACTAGTATCCCCAGACTCCCAGCGCCGAACGGTGCGTTCGCCAGACGAGCCCATACCAAGGGCGGCGGCGAACTCCTTTTGGGTGAGGCCGAGGTCAATTCTCTTTTGCGCTATATCAGCTGCATTTAGTTGCATGGGACGCCTATCTTGGTTGAAAAACGGTCAAACTGTCCTGCATTTACCACAGCGTTAGTCTATCACCCCGAGCGGACATGTCTTCCCCTTGCTTCAGTCCGCCTCTAAACCCCGTAGCATCAACTGGGCTTTAGGGCTTGGACACTCTACCGGAGGGCTCTAGACGCAATTGGTGACGCGGGTGTCGACGGCCCGAATCCGCCGGCGGCCCCCGCAAACCAGAAACGGCGCCGCTCCCGCGACGCCGTCATATTCCCTGGTGCCCCCGGGCGGATTCGAACCGTCGACACCCGCTTTAGGAGAGCGGTGCTCTATCCCCTGAGCTACGGAGGCATGTTGTACTAGTGTAGCAGATTTGCCCCTTGGCCATGTAGCGCATGGCCACTCATCAAGAAGGCTCTGCAGCGAATTGTCGCCGTAGAGCCTTCTCAATAACGGAAAATTATAACCCAGAATAACGCAAAATAATGGGATGGGGTTTCCTCTAACCACATGTAAGGGAAATTCCGGTATTCGGCTAAAAAATGGGACAAGCTTTCCCAACTGGCGCTCAAAAGGAAAATGCATCCCGGAATGAGAACGAATTCCGGGATGCATTTTCCGCCATCTATCGCAGACGACTAGTCGCCTTTGTGAAAGAGGCTTTTGATGGCAGCAGGGATGCTCTTGGCGCCCTTGGTCGTTACGTCGATAAAGTCGGGCGAACGCACGAGTCTATCCTCGTCCACGTACTTGCGCACAGCGCGCAGCGTCTCTTTGTCGTCGCGCGTCGAAAACGTAAAGTGACCGTTGTCCTTGGTGAAGATGGCAAAACGCGTAATCTTCTTGGTGCCGCGCAAAACCTCGGCGGCAATATAGTCGACCTCGTCCCACGGGATTTGAATATAATCCTCGGGATTGCGCTCGTTGTAATACTCGAACGCCTTATTGCCCACCATCACGTTACCGTGGCTGGTAAGCCCCATCAGGCAGGTTGCCGGCGTTGCCAGATCGACCGTGCTGTTCTGAGATTGCGCCATGCGCGCCTCGCCCTCCAAATAAAACAATCGGACCGCATCCAGTGTACCCACCGGGTGCGGTCCGTTTCAATGGCTCAAAAGCCCTTGCCTAGCAATTCTCGGTCTTAAGCCGAAACGTGCTTACATGAAGCCGCAGACGCGACCGATGATGCCGATGGCGAAGAGAGCCAGGATGATGACGATCGGGCTGACCTTCTTCTTGAGGAGCTTGCAGACCAGCAGGGTCAGGCACACGGCGGCAAGGCCGGGGATGAGCTGATCGAGGTTGGCCTGAAGCGTGGTGACCTTCACCTGATCAAGGGCGTTAGCACCGATGGAGTTATACATCGTCAGTGCTTCCTTGACACCCTCAGAACCGGAGGGCAGGTTAGCCCAGTCGATAAAGGCGCCAGCAGACTGCGTGACCTTGGAGACGACCGGGGTGAAGGAGATGGACACCCAGCGCTCGACCAGGGCGCCGATGATGAACATACCCAGGATGGATGCACCCTCGGTGACCTTGCCCATCAGACCGCCGGAGAGGTCCTTGGCGATGGAGGAGCCGACCTTGTAGCCAAACTCCTGCGTGTACCACAGGAAGGCGTAACGGATGATGTTCCACGCGAAGAAGAACAGCAGCGGACCGGCGATGCTGCCGGACAGGGCCAGGGAAGCGCCCAGAGCGCCCAGGATCGGGCGAAGGGTGAACCAGAAGGCGGGGTCGCCGACGCCGGCGAGCGGGCCCATCATACCGACCTTGACGCCCTGAATGGCGACGTCGTCAATCGGGGCACCGTTGGCGCGCTCCTCCTCGAGAGCGAGGGTAACGCCAATGACGGGGGCGGAAACATAGGGGTGGGTGTTATAGAACTCCAGGTGGCGCTTAAGAGCGGCAATCTGGTCATCCTTGCTGGTGTAGAGCTTCTTGATCGCAGGGATCATTGCGAAGCACCAGCCGCCGTTCTGCATACGCTCGTAGTTCCACGAGCCCTGAAGGAACTGATGACGGAAGCAAACCTTCTTGCGGTCAGCCTTGGTGAGCTGAATCTTGTTCTCTGCCATATGTATCACTCCCCTCCTACTCGTAATCGTTCAAAATGTCGCCGAGCGGGTCACCGGAGCCTCCGCCCATGCCGCCACCCTGCTTGGCCAGATCCTTAAGGCCAAGGTAGATGAGGGCAAGGGAGATGCCGATGAGGCCAAGGGCGATCAGCGTGAGCTGAGGGATGGCAGCAAGGACAAAGCCGAGGATGAAGAACGGCCAGGTCTCCTTGGTGGCCATCATGTTGATGACCATGGCGTAACCGACGGAAGCGACCATGCCGCCGCCGACAGCCATGCCGCCGGACAGCCAGTCGGGCATAGCGTTAAGCGCGTTGGTAACGGCCTCGGCCGGGATGATGCACAGAAGTACTGCCGGGATGGCGATACGAAGGCCCTGCATGAGGATGGCAGCGTACTGCCAGCGCTCGATGCCGGAGAAGTCGCCCTTCTCGGCGCAACCGTCCATGGCGTGAGCGATAGCGGTAGCAATGGTACGGCAGATCATGGTCAGGAACAGACCAGCGACCGACAGCGGGACGGCGACGGCGATGGCCGCGGTAACGGCCTTGGCCGAATCAGTGGCGCCGCCGTTGAGGGCGAGCACCATGATGATCGAAGAAGCGACCGAGGCCAGAGCGGCGTCAGGCGCGACGGCGGCGCCGACGTTAGCCCAGCCAAGGGCCATCATCTGGAGCGAACCGCCCAGGAGGATGCCCTCCTGAAGGTGACCGGTTACGAGACCGATAAGCGTGCATGCCACGAGCGGCTGATGGAACTGGAACTCATCCAGAATGCCTTCCATACCGGCAAGCAACGCGACAATCGCAACAAGCAGAATAGTGATTGCAGACATGTATCGGACCCTCCTTTACTATGCTTGAGCGGCCAGTTCGGCCTTAGCTTTCTTCAACATGGCGTCGAGATCCTCGGAGGAATCCGAAGGAACCTTGCGAACCTCGAACTTGACGCCCTTGGCCTTGAGAGCCTCGAGAGTCTTAACGTCGTCATCGCCCATAGCGACGGCGTTGGTGACGACGACCTTGCCCTTGGAGTGAGCCATGGAACCGATGTTGACTTCCTTGATGTCGACGCCGGCCTCGATGGCCTTGAGCAGATCCTGCGGGTTCTCGAAGAGCAGCATGGCCTTGGTGTCACCAAAGCGCGTGTCCTTGACGACCTCGGCCATCTTCTTGATGGGAACGACGTTGGCATGGACTCCCGGAGGGGCAGCCTGCTCGATCATGGTCTTGCGGAGCTCGTCGTGAGCAACGCCGTCGGAAACCACGATGATGCGGTTGGGGTTGATCTGCTTGGTCCACGTGGTGGCCACCTGACCATGCAGCAGACGGGTGTCGATACGGACGTGGGCAATCTTGATGTGCCCGTCGCCGATGACCGTTCCCGGAGGGATGGCGCCTGCAGGAGCAGCGGCGGCCGCAGCCGGCTTCTTCTCCTCGGGCTCCAGAGACTCGGGCTTGACGCGCACGCCAGCCTTAGCCTCAGTCACGAGATGTTTTGCGATCGCATGTGCAGTGTTCTTTGCGTCAAAGCGCTGCGAATATGCCTCGATGAGCATAGGCAGGTTGACACCGGTGACGATAGCCCAGGAATCGTGGCCCTCGATGAGCCCGCTGATCTGGTTGAACGGCGTGCCGCCCCACAGATCAACGAGGAAGAGCACCTGCTCCTGGTCCTCGAAGGAAGCGACTGCTTCCTCGACCTTGGCACGGAAATCGTCGGGGCCCATGCTCGGCTCGAGCGAGACCACGGCAACAGACGGCTGATCGCCAAAGACCATCGAGCCCGTCTGCTTGATTCCAGCTGCCAAGTCCCCGTGGCTAGCAAGAACAATACTTACCATCACATAACCTCCTTTTTGTCTACGTATTTCCTACACGACATGAAAGAAGTATACCTGTTTGGATTGTGGAATTATAGCTAAATTCGCAAATGGTTGGATTATTTGTTTAAACGTCTAAGTTTGTTACAAATTGATTACATTGCTGGCTTATAGCTCATTGCCTGCTAAAACGTGATTTGCTGATTGTTTTCAAAGACATATAAAGGTGCACCGTTCGTTAAGACCGCTTTTAGGTGAATCCCAATGCGTCTGCGTGCCACCATTTTGTTTAAACAGACATGACTTGACTAACCGAAGCAAATATGTTTAGAACTCTAGCCCATGTAGACATTAGATGTTAGGCGATGTGGAGAGGGTTGGCGGCGTCGACGGCATCGGGGGCGTCGGAGAGGCCGTCAGGAGCAGCGTCTGCCGGGTCCTCGTCGGGGGTCTCGATCTGTTTGATCATTACCTCTTGGCCCTGCAGCAAATAGGTCTCGCCGCTACCGCAATGGGGACAGGTCTTGCCGTGCTCGACCGTCGCGTAGTCGCAGCCACACGCCTCGCAATGCGTCACGGCCTCGACGGGCTCCACGATAAGCTCCGCGCCCTGCGCGATAGGCTTTTTATCTGCTACCCAGCGCCAAGCGTCGAGCAGCAAGTCGGGAACGACGCCCGAGACCTCGCCCAGCAGCAGCGTGACGCTCGAAACGCGACGCACGCCATGAGCGCGCGCCACATTCTCAACATCGCGAATGATGTGATAGACGATTCCGAGCTCGTGCACTTTTAATTCCTTCCGCCGTTCTACCGAACGGCGGTCGGCTTGACGCTGCGCGAGCCCCAGACGGGCGATCTGCCTTTCAATCGTCGGGCATGGGCAAAAGCCCTATGCCCTCCTCTTTCAAGGCACCTCGCCACGCCTGGGACTCGCTCGCTGTCCAACCGCTCTCTGCGCCGTTCTCCTGCTTGTTGCGTTTCTTACTTCTTCCCGAATTTGATCTTGATGGCGCGCTTGAGCGCGTACTTGCCGAGGCTTGGGAGCTTTTGCTCGTATTTGACCATCGTGGAGCACTCGGGGCGGTCGCGATCCAGATGGATGGCGTCAAACGCGCACTTGGTGGTGCACAGGCCGCAGCCGATACACTTGTTGGGGTCGACGATCGAGGCGCCGCAGCCCAGGCAGCGGGCGGTCTCGGCGCGCACCTGCTCCTCGGTAAAGGTCTCGACGTACTCGCTAAACGGCGCAGCCTTCTCGCGTTCGCGGTCCACATGCGCAACCTCGCGGCTCGCGTTGTCGTAGCTCTCGAGCACAACGTCGTTGCGGTCGAGCGCGGTGTAGCGGCGCTGGTTGCGGCCGATGGTGAGCGTGGAGCCCGGCTGCACAAAGCGATGGATGGACACGGCGGCCTCGTGACCGGCGGCGATGGCATCGATGGCAAAGCTCGGACCGGTATAGACGTCGCCGCCCACAAAGATGTCGGGTTCGGCGGTCTGGTAGGTCTGGGGATCGGCAAGGGCGCCCTGACCACGGCCAAGCTCCACCTTGGAGCCAGCCAGCAGGTCGCCCCACACAATGGACTGACCGATCGACATGACGACACGGTCGGCGTCGACACGACGCAGGTCGTTCTCGTCGTACTCGGGCGCAAAACGGCCCTCGTCGTCAAAGACACGCGTGCAGCGCTTGAAGGTGATACCGCACACACGACCGGCCTCGTCCAGGTGAACCTCCTTGGGGCCCCAGCCGCAGCTGATGTGGGCGCCGTCCTCAACGGCCTCGCGACGCTCCTCCTCGCTGGCAGGCATCTGGGCCTCGCTCTCTAGGCAGAACATCTCAACGTGCTCGGAACCCAGACGGCAGGCGTTGCGCGCGACGTCGATAGCCACGTTGCCGCCGCCCACCACGATAGTGCGGCCGGGCAGCGCATCAATCTTGCCGCTGTTGACCTCGCGAAGGAAGTCGACGGCCACGGTCACGTCCTCGGCACCCTCGCCCGGAATGCCGGCAAGGCGGCCGCCCTGGCAGCCAATGGCAACGTAGAAGGCCTTAAAGCCCTGCGCGCGCAGCTCGTCGAGCGTCACGTCGCGACCGACTTCCACGCCATAGCGGAACTCGGCACCCATCAGGCGAATGATCTCGACCTCGGCCTCGATGACGTCCTTCTGCAGCTTAAAGCTGGGAATGCCGTAGGTGAGCATGCCGCCCGGGCGCTCGTTCTTCTCGAACACGACAGGCTTGTAGCCCTTCTCGGCCAGGTAGAAAGCGCAGGACAGGCCGGCCGGACCGGCACCGATAATGGCGATCTTCTGGTCGAAGCCGCCGGCGCGCGTCGGCGTCACCACGGGCGGGACGTAGCGGGTCGCGGCGTCCAGATCGCGCTGGGCGATGAACTTCTTGACCTCGTCGATAGCCACGGCGGCGTCCACACGGCCGCGGGTGCAGGCATCCTCACAGCGGCGGTTGCACACACGGCCGCAGATAGCGGGCAGAGGGTTCTCGCGCTTAATGAGTGCCAGGGCCTCGTCATAGCGACCCTGAGCCGCGAGCTTCAAATAGCCCTGAACGGCAACGTGCGCGGGGCAGGCCGTCTTGCAGGGAGCGGTGCCGGACTCATGCGTCTCGATGCGGTTGTCGTTGCGGTAGTTGGGCGACCACTTGGTGTGGTCCCACTTGGTGGCATCGGGCAGCTCCTGGCGCGGATACTCGGGCACCTGTCCGCCGGCCTTTTTGCTGCAGAGCTTCTGGCCCAGTTTGGCGGCGCCGGCCGGACACACCTCAACGCAGCGACCGCAGGCCACGCACTTGTCCTTCTCGACCTTGGCGACATAGGCCGAGCGCGACAGGTTGGGCGTGTTGAACAGCTGCGAGGTGCGCAGGGCGTAGCACACGTTAACGTTGCAGTTGCAGATGGCGAAGATCTTGTTCTCGCCGTCGATATTGGTGATCTGGTGCACAAAGCCGTTGTCCTCGGCCTGGCGCAAGATGTCGTAGACCTCCTCGCGCGTCACATAATGACCGCGGTCGGTCTCAACCACATAGTCGGCCATATCGCCCACGGCAATGCACCAGTCGGCGGGGTCATCGGCGCAGCCCTCGCCCATCACGCGACGGCTCGCGCGGCAGCTGCAGGTGCTGGCGGCATACTTGCCCTCGTATTTGTCGAGCCAGTGCTCGATATGCTCGATCGGCACCGAGGTGCTCGCGGCATCGATAGCCTTCTCGACCGGAATGACATGCATGCCGATACCTGCGCCTCCGGGCGGCACCATCGGCGTGGCCTTGGACAGCGGTCCCTTGGACGCCTGCTCAAAGAACTTGGCATAGACCGGGTGCTCCTCGAGCTGGCTCACACGCATGTTGAGGAACTCGGCGGAACCCGGCACCAGCATGGGCAGCACCCACTGCTTGGCGCGCTCGGGGTTTTCCCAGTTGTACTCGAGCAGGCCCGTGTAGCTCATATCGTCGAGCATCTTCTCGATATCGGCTTCGGGCATGCCGGTGAGCTTGACCATCTCGGGCAGCGTATAGGGACGGCGCATCTTCATCTTGCAGAGCACTTCGGCCTGCTCGTCAGTCGCGGCCTCGGCAAACGACCAGTACTCGTAGCCCAGCAGCTCATCGCGATGCAGCAGACGGTTGGTGCAGTGCTCGCACAGCTTGACGATGGCCTCGCGCGGATGCTCCGGCAGCGGCGGCACGAACTCCGAACCGATGTCGGGCTCGGTATAGCTAATCCCCGGTCCGTTGAGAATCATGGTTGTCCCTTCTCTTGCCACAGCCCGGCGAGACCGCGGCACCCCTCTTTTTTGCAGGCCGGGCATGCCCCCATGCCGTTCACCCGCCATTAGTTGACATTGTGTCAAAAATAGTATTGACGAACCGTCAACAATATTCAAGACTGTTAGGCGAACGGTCAGGCAAAAGAGGATGAAAGGCGGCAAAACATGGGCAACAACACAGCAGATACCTCTGTAGTCAATGCCGTTCCCGCATCCGATAGCGCGGCAAAGCGCCTGACGGGCGACGAACGCCGTCGCGAGATCCTCGATGCCGTGCGCACCGTAAGCTCCGAGCTGGGCGTGTCCCACCTATCGGTATCGGCCGTGACCAAGCGAGCCGGCTGCACGCGTTCATTGTTCTACCACTACTTTGCCGATATGGACGCCGCCGTCACCGCCGTCATGGACGAGGCGATCGACGGCTTTATCTCCGAACTCGAGCAGTGGAACGCCGACCGCACCGTCGGCGATATCGAAGGCGCGCTCGACACCGTCGCCCCGCTCTTTAAGCGCCTAGTCGCCAGCGGCCACGAGCTGCCGAGTACGCTCACCTCAAGCAGCGGCGCGCTCTACGGCGGCTTTTTGCACAACGTGGTCCAGCGTGTGGCGCAGTATATCTGCGACACCACCGTGGTGGACTTTGTCGCCCATCATGAGCTACGCATCGACCATGTCTACGAAACGTTCTACACCCTCATCATGGGTCTTTTGATGTATATCCGCACGCACCCCGATGTGCCCGACGAGACGGTCAAGGAAATCATCGCCTCGACACTCCACATCGAGGGCTATACCGCCAAGTATCCGGAGCGCAAGCCCCAGAACTGACGACATTTGGCCAAACTGCCCGCGATCAGAAGAGGGGCCGCGGGCGTGTGAAAGGAGAGCAGCATGCTGTTCGATGTTTGGGGTAGCGATACCCTTATCCACTGGGCCGGCTGGGCCATAGTCTTTATTGGCCTGATCGTGCTCAACGAGGTCGGCCGCCGCACCAAGCTGGGCGCGGCAATCATCTTTGGCGTGGCTCCGCTGGCCATGACCATCTACTGCGCCGCCATCGCCATCGGCGTCTCGCAGGGTGCCGAGTGGGCGCTCACCAACCCCACCCATGTGTACCAGAACAGCTGGTTCCACTACGCCAAGGTATACGCGGCGCTGGCCGGCTGCTGGGGCTTCATTGCCATTAAGTACCAGTGGGGCAAGATCGGCAAGGCACATTGGTTCCGCGCATGGCCGTTTGTGATCGTCGCCATCAACATCATGATTGCTGTCGTGTCCGACTTTGAGAGCGCCTATCACTTCTTTGTCCTGGGCGAGTCCACCTGGGTCACCTCCGAAGGTGCTACGCAGCTGGCCGGCTGGAACAACGTGTTCAACGGCATTGCCGGTATCATCAACATCTTCTGCATGACCGGTTGGTGGAGCGTCTACGCCTCCGAGGATCAGACCGACATGCTGTGGCCCGACATGACCTGGGTCTACATCATCGCCTACGATATCTGGAACTTCTGCTACACCTACAACTGCCTGCCCACCCACTCCTGGTTCTGCGGCTTTGCGCTGCTGCTGGCGCCCACCGTCGCCGCCTTTATCTGGAACAAGGGCGGCTGGATCCAGAACCGCGCCTTTACGCTGGCCATTTGGTGCATGTTTGCCCAAGTGTTCCCGTACTTCCAGGAGGAGTCCATCTTTGTGACCCACTCCACGCTCGACCCCGGCGCCGCTACCGCGGTCTCGATTGCCGCGCTGATCGCCAACGTCGCCGCGATCATCTACATCGCCTACCGCGCCAAGAAGCTCGGTCGCAATCCCTACAAGCAGGATGTCTTTGAGGGCACCAGCGATTGGGAGAAGGCTACCGCTCGCCGCGCCAAGGTTGATTACGCGCACGCCGAGTAACGCGTTTATTCCGTCCACATTTGGATGTAGGCAAACTTAGCCGACGCCGCAATCGCGCGTCATGCGCAGCCCCGGAAAGCGATTCGCCCGCTTTCCGGGGCATTTTGTTGTTGCGCGCATTCACGCACATATGCAAAACCTCTCTCACAGATAAAATCAGATTTCCAACCGCCCGACAGCTCTATGTGACCCCAATTTTGGGTACATTGTTGTCCCGATATTGAGCTTGGGGGATATATGAAAGATGAGACGATGGGCCAAGAGGACGCGGCCCAGGATGCAGAAGCGTGTGCCGAGGCCCTGGAGAGCCTAGACCAGATCGCGCTGGCCGAGATTGCGTTTGACGATTCGAGCGTTGATGTGCAGGATGAGCCGGAAATCGAGGCGCAGCCCGATGATCGGGATGCAAAAGCCGATGGCGCCGCGCCCACCGAAGACGAGGCGGTGCGCGAGGAATCCGAATGCGAGGCCGACGACCAGCCCGAATCCGACACGAGCGAGGAAACCATCTTGCTCGACAGCTTACCGGCCGAAGATTCGCTGACCCGCAAGCTTCCCGGCCTGGGCTCCGCGCCTGCCGTGGACGAGACCATCGCCATGGGCGATATTCCCCTGCCGTCCGTTCCCTCGGCACATGAGGCCGAGGCCCGTCACCGCAAGATGTCGCCCAAGCGACGCAACCTGATGGTCGCCGGCGCCATAGCCGTCGCGCTCGTCGCCGGCGGCGCGGGCTATGCGGCTTGGAACGGATACCAGCAAGAGCAGGCCGCCGTAGTTGCCGCAAACGCCCATACCATGATGTCGGTGCAAATTGGCGTGCATGCCGCGGGCCTCGACTGCTCAACTGGCTCCAAGATTCCCGTGCAGGTGAGTGGCCAGGACTCCGACGGCTCTTCTGTGAGCGAAACGCTCTACGTTGACGAGCACGGTCGCGGCATCAAGCTGCTGCCCGGCGATTACACGTTCTCCATCGCCGCCTCCCCCATCGCGGCGGACGGCACCATCTACACCGTCCCGACCACCAAGGCCCAAGTTACGGTCAAGAGCGATGGGCAGGATTCGAGTTCCCAGGCCACCTTTAAGCTCAAGGTGCCTTCGGCCGACACGGTGACTGACGACCAGATCGATGCCGCCGCCAAGTATGCCGAGGAAGGCGGCGCGAGCTCTGCCGCCGCGGCAAAGATACTCCAGCAGGCGGCAATTACGCGCCGCGATGCCGCCGCCAACGCCGTAAGCGCAAGCGAGGCACAGTCCGCCCGCGACGCCGATGCTCGACATAAGGCAACGGACCTGTATCAGCTCGATATTCCCGTTGAGTGGTACGGCAAAGTCGCGACTTGGCAAAACGGCAGCACGCTGTGCATCTATCTTGCCGGCGACACGAACACGCCGCTTGTGACGCTTGTCACGGTGCGCGACGGCGAGAGCTTTACGCCCGATGAGGGCGACGCAGTTTTGGGTGCGGCAAACCTCGGCAACGGCTACACCGTCTACGCCAGCGGCCCCGTTTATCCGTATGTGGTGCCCCAGACCATCAACGGACGCACGCAAGACCCCGTGTCGACCTACCCCATGGACACTGCAGTTGAGCTTGTCGAGCTAACGACCGGCAACCGCTATACCTATAGCCAGATCAAGAACGTGCTGGTCGGCAAAGACGGCAACGCAGACTCCGCGACCAAACTCGAGACCGACTACCTCGCCCAGATTCTGATGCCGAGCATCAAGGCCCAGGACTAGCCAGCCCGAAGACAGCCGCCCAACATCCACATCCCTAACGCAGTTGCGGTGAAACAGGGCCTGTTTTTGGGGGTGAAACCGCAAAACC
>DBGFJU010000043.1:0-24756 GCA_048529485.1 Collinsella aerofaciens
ATACTACTCCGACAATTCTCACACGTCAACGGAAAACCTTCCACAAATCCATATCCTGTTTCTCCAACAACAGCGGTTAGCTTTTCTTTATCCAACGTTTGTTCATTGAAAATGTCTCCTTTTCGTCCAAGCGGTACTGCGCAAGCTCAAGCTCGGCCGCACCCTCTTTGGAGCGGCTCTCCAGGTCGTTCCACTGCGACTGCAGCGAACGAAGTTCGTCGACAGCCAGCATCTGCGTAAGCTCGTTCGCGCGCGAGGACAGCTCTTTGTACTTGCGCGCACGATCGACCTGACGCTCCAGCGGTCGCAGCTGACGGGCGATTTCCTTATTGATGTCGCGGGCACGCGTCAGGTGCTCGTCCATCGACTTAATCTTTTTGAGCGCACGCTCCTTGCGGCGCTTGTGCTTGGAGATGCCGGCGGCCTCCTCGATGAGGGCGCGGCGCTCCTCGGGGCGGCTCTGCAAAATGGCGTCGAGCTTGCCCTGGCTGATGATGGAATGCGTATCCTTGCCCAGGCCCGAATCGTGCAAGATGTCCTGAATGTCCATCAGGCGGCACGGGCTCGAGTTGATGAGGTACTCGCTTTCGCCCGAGCGATACATACGACGGGTGATGGCGACCTCGTCAAAATCGACGGGCAGCATATGGTCCGAGTTATCGAGCACAAGCGTGACCTCGGCGACACCCACCGGCTTGCGCGCTGACGAGCCCGAGAAGATGACATCCTCCATGGCCTGGCCGCGCAACTGCTTGGCGCTCTGCTCGCCCAGGACCCACAGGATGGAGTCGGAGATGTTCGATTTTCCCGAGCCGTTGGGACCGACGATGACGGTCAGGCCCGGCTCAAACGTCATATGGGCGCGGTCGGCAAACGACTTGAACCCTTTGAGCGTGAGGGACTTGAGATACACGGTTCCTCGCTTACACGTGCTTCTTATTGAGAATCACGCCGTTGGTGGTGTAACCCATACGGTCGAGCGCCTCAAGCGCGGCGGCTCCCTCGGCTTCCTTCTTAGAGGAACCGGAACCGCGACCCTGGCGAATACCATCGATCAAAACCACAGCGGTAAAGGTGGGCGCATGCGCCGGGCCCTCGGAGCCAACGAGCTTGTACGCCGGAGGTTCGTGACCGTCGGCTTGCACGCACTCCTGCAAAAACGACTTGGGGTTCGCAGGATGCTCGGCACGCTCGGAAGCCAAATGCGGCTTAAGTGTACGGTGAATGAACTCCGCCGCCGCATCCCAGCCGGCATCCAGGTACAGCGCGCCCACGAGCGACTCATAGACGTTCTCGAGGGCCGAATGCAGGCCGCGCGCACCGGTACCGGTCTCGGAGGCACCAAAGATGATGATGTCGTCAATGCCCAGCTCGTGAGAAACCTCGGACAGCGTAGCGCCCGAGACAAGCGACACCTTCAGGCGCGTGAGCTTGCCCTCGTCAAACTCCGGATAGGACTCAAACAGGGAGCGTGCGACCACAGCGCCCAAAATGGAATCGCCCAAGAACTCAAGGCGCTCATAGCTGGCAGAAACCGGCTGGCCCTCGACTGCCGAGGGATGCGTAAGGGCCGCACGCAGCAGCACCTTATTATTGAACTCGTGGCCCAGAATTTCCTGGGCGCGCGTAAGTCGTTCAGACAAAGCCAAGACCTAAGCCTCCCTGACGTTTTCGATCGCGTCGACGGCGTCGGCGACAGAGTTAAGCGAGAGCAGAGTCTCGTCATCGATCTCGAGGTTGAACTCGTCCTCGATGGCCGTAACCAGCTGCAAACGCTCGAGCGAGTTGGCATCGAGGTCGTCAAAGGTGGTCTCATCGCTAATTTCGGCAACATCGACGCCCAGAACGTCAGCAGCGACCTCGGCGATCTTGTCGAAGATTTCGGAGCGGTCCATAGCGCTTCCTCTCATAGTGCATTAATACCAAAATAATGGTACCGCCCGGGCGGTACCAAGACACGGTTCTGATTCTACCCCACGACGTGCGCCCCAAGACGCATAACGCCGCTGTTATAAAACGATACCGTCCATAGAGTTGGCGACATTCTCGACCAGCCCGGCGCGCACGGCTTCGGCCGCCGCGAGCGTACCGTTTTTAACAGCCTCGACCGAGGTGGCGCCATGGCCGATCAGGACCACGCCGCGCAGGCCCAGAAGAATCGCGCCGCCCTTGGCGTCGCCAGAGAGCTTGGCCTTAATCTCGCGCATTTGCTTTTTGATGAGCAGCGCGGCAATCTTGGTGCCGAGCGAAGACATAAAGACGCTCTTGAGCTCCTGCAGCAAAAACTTGGCAGCGCCCTCGGTGGCCTTGAGCGCAATATTGCCCGACATGCCATCGGCAACGACGACATCGAAGTTACCTGAGGTGATGTCCGTTCCCTCGCAGTTACCAACAAAGCCGGGAACGGCGGCTTTCATGGCCGGGAAGCAGGCCTTGGTAAAGTTGGAGCCCTTCTCGTCCTCGGTGCCGTTGGCAAGCAGGCCCACGCGGGGATGCTCGATTCCCAGGACGACGCGGGCATAGGCGCTGCCCATCTGGGCAAAACGCACCATGTCATCGACCTCGACATCGGGGTTGGCGCCCATATCGCACAGCACCGTCAGACCGCCGGCGCGATTGGGCAGCGCATTGGTCAGACAGGGGCGCACCGGCTGCTTTTTGCCTTCGGCCTGATACCTAAACGGCGTCACGTAGGCGGTGGCAGCGGCGGTCATGGCACCGGTCGAACCGGCAGAGAAGAACGCGTCCGCATTTCCCTTCTTGATGGCGCGGCACGACAGCACGATCGAAGACTTGCGTTTGGTCATCACGGCGCGAATGGGATCGTCATCCATGGCGATAACGTCGGGTGCCTCCAGGGCCTCGACGCGCGCATGGGAGGCGGCAAAGGGATTGACGATTTCGGCGGGGCCAGCTGCCAAGACCTCGATATCGGGATCGGCGGCAAGCGCAGCCTCGATACCATCGAGAACAACCTGAGGTTTCTCGTCTCCGCCCACAACGTCTACACAAACGCGAACGTTACTCATATACATGCTCCTTATACAAAAATGGCCGACTCATTGAGCCGGCCATTGTGGTTCCATTTGGAACGGCATCGCATCCAGAGTATACCGTTACTCGGTAACGATAACCTCGCGGTCCTTGTAGAAACCGCAGCTGGGGCACACGTGGTGCGGAAGCTTGACAGCGCCGCAACGGGGGCACGTGGACTGAGCCGCAGCCGAGATCTTCATGTTGGCGGAACGACGGGTGTGAGTGCGGATACGACCCTGCTTTTGTTTAGGTACGGGCATAGTGACCTTCCTTATGAACTATCCAGTGTGGCGATTACGCGCAAGTAGCGATACTACCACAGTTTTACTCATCGAGCTTGAGATTCTTCAATGCTGCAAATGGATTTTCCGTGGCAGCGGCCCATTCTGCCTCTGCCTGGGCGGCGCAATCGCATTGCTCGACGTTGAGATTGCAACCGCAGGTGGGGCACAGACCACGGCAATCGGGCTTGCAGAGCACCACAAACGGCGTGTCCATAACGACCGCGTCATTGATGGGCTCACCCAGATCGACGATGCGGTCCTCACCCAGAAGCTCGTAGCCGTCCTCGTAGGCCTCGGGATCCTCGGGCTCCTCAAAGAGGTAGAACTCCTCGATCTCTCCGGCGATATCAAACGAGGCAGGCTCCAGGCAACGGTCGCACTCGCCAGTGGCGTGCGCGCGGACCATGCCCGTGAGCAAGACACCGGTACCGGCATTGGTAAAGACAACGTCGTAGTCGATGCCGTCCTGTAGCTGGTACTCCTTCTCGCCCACCGTGTAGGTGGCGACATCGACCTTACCGGTCAGCGGATACGAATCTCCAGGAAACTCGAGCTGCTCGGAAAGATCGACGGTAACGCTCGGGAACTCAGCCATTACCACTGACCATTCTGCTGGGCGGCACCCTCGTTGAGCTGCTGACGGCAACGGGTAACGGTGCCGGTCAGGCTCTTGAGGTTCTCCTCCAGGTGCGTAAAGACCTGCTCTGCGTAGTCCTCGGCAGCATAACGCGTCTCGCGCTCGTACTGCTGGGCACGATCGCGGATGTCGTCGGCCTGCTGCTGCGCAAGGCGGACGATCTCCTGCTCACCGGCAATGGTGAGGGCCTGCTGCTGAGCATCGGCGATGATGGAATCGGCCTGAGCGGCGGCGGAAGCCATAAGCTCCTCGCGCTCCTTAAGGATACGGCGGGACTTCTGCCACTCCTCGGGATAGCTCATGCGGATCTCGTCGAGGATGTTGAAGAACACGTCGGCGTCGATGACCTTGAACTGAGCGTTCTTGCCGAAAGGCGGCTTGGCTTCCTCGATCAGCCCTTCGAGCTCATCGACCAAGCTGACGATCCTATCGCCAGGAAAATTCTCGCCCGGCATCCGGTCTCCTTTCATAGGTAACATATCATCGTGCTAGTTTACCACATGCCACCAGGCAATAAGAAACGTCACGAAAAGCGATGTTTGAGCGCTTCGACCACGTTGGACGGGACAAACGTCGATACGTCACTGCCGAGCGAGGCGATCTGGCGAACGACCGAGCTCGAGATATAGCCGTACTGCGGCGCACTCATGACAAAGATGGACTCCAGCTCGCTATCCAGGCGATAGTTAAGGTCGGCCTGCTGCAGCTCATACTCAAAGTCGGTCATGGCGCGCAGACCCTTGACCACGGCCCCCGCCCCCTGCTCACGAGCGAAGTCGACCAAGAGGCCGGTAAAGGGCAGGACCTCGACGCCGTCGATATCACCGAGCGCCTCGCGGGCCAGCGCCACGCGCTCATCGAGCATAAACGTGGTGCCCACACCGTTTTTACCCTGCGACTCGGCAACAGCGACGATCACGCTGGGAAAGATGCGGCGGGCGCGGCGGATCACATCGATATGGCCAAACGTGATGGGATCGAAGGTGCCCGGGACGATCACGCGATTAATAGTGTCACTCATGGGCGTCCTCCGGGGATACTGCCTCGTCATTTTCGTTAGCATCAGTGCCGCCGTCCTTGCTATCGCCGACCCAACGGAGCAGGTCGACCGAGGTAATGCCGTAGCGCTTCTCACGTACAGTCTCAAAGTCTGCCGGATGCGCGCCCGCATCGGCGGCGGCATGCTCAAACAGGGCGTAAGCGCCAGACGCAAGCAGACCCTGCTGGGCCAGATTCTGCAGCAGTTCCTCGACCGGCTCGGCACCAAAAGCATAGGGCGGGTCGAGCAGGACCAGATCAAAGGGGCCGCCCGGTACACGACCGCGTGAGGCACTCGTCAGCATGTCGCCCGTGACCACGCGCCAACGCGCACGGTCACGGCAGAGCGACTCGATATTCTTGGTAATGAGCCGCGCGGCGTTGCGATCGATCTCAAACGTCGTGAGCGAGCGGGCCCCACGAGAGAGCATCTCTAACCCTAAGGCACCGGAGCCGCCAAAGGCGTCCAGCACACGAACCTCGTCCAAATCGAAATCGAATGCCGACATGACCATAGATGCGCACGCCTCGCGCACGCGATCAGTCGTGGGGCGGGTGACACCGCGACCACGGGGCTCCTCGATTTTACGACCGCGCCATTCGCCGCCGATGATTCTCATCCTCCGCTGACCTCCTTAAAGATATGTCGATAACGCATGGCGACCGCATCGCGCAAGGGACGCGTCGCCACAGAGTCAAGGTTGCAAGCATACCGCAAGAGTTCGACCGCGTCCAAATGGGCCCACCCGATCAGCTCCTCGTCGGCATCAAGGTCGACGAAGCGCAGGGTCACACCGCCATGCTGGCGGTACCCCAGGATTTCGCCCTCGTGACGCAGACGCAGGTCCATCTGGGCAAGCGTAAAACCATCCGAAGTTTTTTCGAGCGATTGCAGACGATCTTGCGCCGCTGATGCGCCGCCGTTGCCCTTGGAGTGCGTCATGACCAGGCACGTGCCCGACACGCCGCCACGGCCCACGCGGCCGCGCAGCTGGTGCAGGGCAGCCAAACCAAAGCGCTCGCCGTTCTCGATGACCATGACGGTGGCGTTGGGCACGTCAACGCCCACCTCGACCACCGTAGTCGAGACGAGCACGTCAATCTCGCCACGCTTGAAGGCATCGATAACCTGGTCCTTCTCCCCCGCTGGCATGCGGCCGTGGAGGCGCGCGATGGCAAGACCCGGCAACGCCAGACGCAAGCGATCGAGCTCGGTCGCCGTATCGTGCAGCGGCACGGGGACCGTCACGCGGCCCTCGTCGTCGCGGGCGATACCGGGCACGTCTTCCAGCTCATCGGCCGAGTCACTCGGCTCCACGAGCGGGCAAATCACGTAGGCCTGCTGACCCTTTTCATGCGCCTCGCGGATGGCGCCATAGGCGAGGTCACGGCTCGACTCGGTGAGCACGCGTGTCGTCACGCCAGCGCCAGGGACTGGCCGATGGCGGATGATACTCGTGTCCAGATCGCCGTAGACCGAAAGCGCCAGCGTACGCGGGATGGGCGTCGCCGTCATAACGAGCAGATCGGCACCCGGCCCCTTCGCGCGCAGGGCGTTGCGTTGGCCCACACCAAACCGGTGCTGTTCATCGATGACCACGAGCGACAGATGCTTGAACGCAACGTTATCCGAAAGCACCGCATGGGTGCCAAAGAGCACGTCAAGCTCGCCCGATTCCAGCTGGGCATGGATGCGCTCGCGCTCTGCGGCCGGCGTGGCGCCCGTCAGAAGCGCCCAGGACATGCCGGCCTGCGAGAGCAGAGGGCCGGTCTTATCGGCATATTGGCGCGCCAGCACGCCCGTGGGCGCCATAACGCAGGCCTGCGTGCCGCTATCGGCAGCCACAGCCAGCGCGCAGGCGGCAACGGCGGTCTTACCGGTACCGACATCGCCCAGCAGCAGACGGTTCATCACGCGTCCGCCATCGCACATGTCATGCAGGATGTCTTGGAATGCGGCCTCCTGCTCGTCGCTCAGCGAAAACGGAAGGGCCTGTTTTAGCGCGCCCAGATGCTCGCCCGCAGTGTGGGCATAGGGCACCACATCGACCAGGCCGCCGTCGTTGCGCAGACGCAGCGCCAGCTGCAGGTAGAGGCACTCCTCGTAGGCAAGACGCCGGCGTGCGATGTCGCGCTCAGCCATGCTCGAGGGAAAGTGGATCGAACGCAACGCGCGGGCATTGCTCATGAGCTTCCGCTTTGCGCGCAGCGGCGCGGGAATCGGATCGAACGGATTGCCGACGACCTCGAGCGCGCCGCTTACGATGCGGCGCATCCACGCCTGGCTCACGCCATCGCTCACGTAATGGACCGGCAGAATGGTGCCTGCGGCGCGCCCGTCCTCGAGCTTTTCAAAGTGGGGCGAGGCCATCTGCTTAAAGCCGTAGGCAAACTCGACCTTGCCCATCACGGCCAGGCGGTCGCCCTGCTTAAGCTGCTGGGCAATCCAGGGCTGGCGGAAAAAGGCGACCTGCAGAACGCCCGTCTCGTCAACAAGTGAGACCTCAGTCACCTGCATGCGCGGACGCGGCTGCTTTTGGACGATACGGTCGACCGTGGCGATGATGGTGCACACGGTACCGATGGGCGCCATCTCGATGGACCACGAACGGGTAAAGTCGAGGTATCGATGAGGGATATGGAGAAGGAGGTCCCCCACCGTCCGAATTCCCAGACGGCGAAGGGCCTCCTCACGTTTACCCGAAACATATTTGAGTCGCGCGATATCCTCGTCGAGCGCATTGCTCTGGGCAAAGCGCTCCGAGACGCGCGGCACGGAGCACAGCTCGGACATGGGCAGTTGCCTACTCGATCGAGAAGATCACGGGATAGAGCGGCTGCTCGCCACGATGGGCGTCAATCTCCAGATCGGGCTGAGCCTCCTCGATAGCGTCAACGATCTCCTGGAAGGCCTCATCGGACAGTTCCTCGCCGGCCAGAATCGTCAGCGCGTCGCCCTCCTCTTCCTCCTGCATGCGGTTGATGCAGTCGAGCGTGACCTGCTTCACGTCGGAGCCGACCACGTCGATGGAGCCGGCGATGATACCCATGACGTCACCGGAGTGAATCGGAGAACCGTCAGAGGCACTGGAGTCGCGCACGGCGCGGGTGACCTCGCCATCGCGGACCTCACTGATGGCGTCGACCATGGCGGCGACGGCATCCTCGAGCTCGGAATCGGGCAGGACCGCGAACAGCGCGGAGAAGGCCTGCGGGACGGTCTTGGTGGGAACGACGGCGACCTTCTTGTCGGTGCAGGCTGAGGCAGCGGCCTCAGCGGCCATGCGAATGTTGCCGTTGTTGGGCAGAATGATGACCGAGGTCGCGTTGACCTGGTCAACAGCGCCCAGCAGGTCTGCAGTCGAGGGGTTCATGGTCTGACCACCCGACACGATCACGTCGACGCCGAGGGACTTGAGGATGTCTGCCTCGCCGGACCCAGCGGCAACGGCGACAAAGCCCAGCGCCTTGGCGGGCTCGGCGGCCTTTTCCTGGTCCTCATGAATCTTGGCGGTACGGTCGTGGGCCTCCATCTCCATGTTGTGGATAAAGACCTCGTAGATCTGACCAAGCTGAAGCATGTGCTCGAGCACCAGGTTGGGGGTGTTGGAGTGCACGTGGATCTTGTAATCGGGGTAGGCGCCCACGAGTAGCTCACAGTCGCCCATGGAACCCAGGAACTTAAGGCACTCATCCTCGTCAAAGGGAGCGTCAGCCTTAAAGAGAAACTCGTTGCAGTAGCGGAACTCCGAGCCCTCCCAGTCGTCGTTGGCCTCGATCTCAACGCGATTGAGGGCCGCGTCGCGGGCAGAGCCAGCGGAATCAAACGTGGCGGAGAAATCCTCGACCACGGTGCTGCGGCCAAGAGCGGCGGCAACAAAGTTCTCAAGGAAAATAGCAAAGCCAAAGGCGCCGGAGTCGACCACGCCGTTCTCCTTCAGAACGGGCAGCAGGTCGGGCGTGCGAGCGACGGACTGGTAGGCCTCGACGACGATGGCATCGAGCGCGTCCTCGGCCGAGAACTTCTTCTTTTCGCACTCGTCGGCCTTGGTCGAGACATCGCGCAGCACCGTGAGAATCGTGCCCTCGATGGGCTTACGGACGGCCTGGAAGGCGACCTTGACGGCGCGGCGGAACGCATAGGCGATGTTGGCGGACGTGATGGGCTCATCAGCAGAGACGAGACCCTCGGCCACGCCGCGCAGGATCTGAGAGGTGATGACGCCGGAGTTGCCGCGGGCACCCATCAGGGAGCCGTGGGTGATGGCGCCGGCGATGGCCTCCATATCGGCATCGGCGGGAAGGGCGGAAAGCTCCTTGGTCACCGAGGCGAGCGTGAGCGACATGTTGGTACCGGTGTCGCCGTCGGGTACGGGGAAGACATTGAGCTTGTTGATCTCCTCGGCCTTGTCGGAAACAGCAGCCGCAGCGATCGGAAAACAGGTGCGAATGGTCTTTGCAATCATGGGTATTTGAATCTCCGTTTTCGGATGCTAGTTCAGACGGCTCTTGAGCGCGTCGATGTGAATGCCGATCTTAAGGCTGGCGGGATCGATCTGGGCGATCTCCTGCAGGGTGAAGGCAACGGAGCTCGAAAGATTGTGGCAGACGGACTTCATGTTGACGCCGTTCTCGAGCACGACGTGAAGATCGACCGTAAGGCCGTTCTCGTCGGCGGAGACAAGCACGCCCTTGCGGAGGCGCTGACCGGCAAGCAGGCGCACGCTCTCGGCGCCTTGGAGCTGCTCAGCCATACCGACGACGCCATAGCACGTCATCGCGGCATAACCGGCAATATCGGCAATAACGTCGTTCGAGACGCTCAGGCTGCCGTTAATGGTCTCAGACACAAGAATCTCCTTATCTGGTGCTCGCGGCACCATGTCGTGGGAGCAATCATTGCAATATTCTACAACGACCGCGCCATGTTGAGGTGGTGGGTCGCGGGATTACATCCTCGACACGAAATGTTGATATGGCAACGTTCGAGTCAAGTGGTCGCGGCATGAAAAAACCCGCCGCATAAGCGACGGGTTTTACAACCTGGCTCCCCGGGTAGGACTCGAACCTACAACAGCGCGGTTAACAGCCGCGTGCTCTACCATTGAGCTACCGAGGAATAGGTGCGTGCTCTCAAGCAACGAAGTTTATTATACGGACGAATCAGCTTAGGGCAAGAACTTTTTTGAGATTTTTTCCGACCTAGTCATTGGGGACGTCCCCAATGACCACATGAAAGCGCCCCCAAGCGGATGTGCTTGAGGGCGCTTCTTGCTTGACTAGCTTTCGATATAGTCTTTGAGCTTGCTGCTGCGGCTCGGGTGGCGGAGCGTGGCCAAGGTCTTGGACTCGATCTGGCGGATACGCTCGCGCGTGACGCCAAACTCGCGGCCGACTTCCTCGAGCGTGCGGGGATGCCCGTCGACAAGGCCAAAGCGCAGCTCGATAACCTTGCGCTCACGATCGGCAAGCGAGTCGAGCACCTGGGTGAGCTGCTCCTGCAGCATGGAGAAGCTGGCGGCATCGGGCGGAACGATAGCCTGGGAGTCCTCGATGAAGTCGCCCAGCTGGGAATCCTCTTCCTCGCCGATGGGGGTCTCGAGCGACACGGGCTCCTGCGAAATCTTCTGGATCTCGCGGACGCGGTCGGCGCTCATGTCCATCTCGGCACCGATCTCCTCAGGGGTCGGGTCGCGACCCAGGTCCTGAAGGAGCTGGCGCTGCACGCGGACGAGCTTGTTGATGGTCTCGACCATATGCACGGGAATACGGATGGTACGGGCCTGATCGGCAATGGCGCGCGTAATGGCCTGACGGATCCACCACGTGGCGTACGTGGAGAACTTAAAGCCCTTCTGGTAGTCGAACTTCTCAACGGCGCGGATCAGACCGAGGTTGCCCTCCTGGATCAGGTCAAGGAACAGCATGCCGCGGCCGACATAGCGTTTGGCGATGGAGACGACCAGACGCAGGTTTGCGCTGATGAGTGCCTGCTTAGCTTCGAGGCCGACGTTCTCAATGCGCGTAAGGCGACGCATCTCGGCACGCGTGAGCTCGAGCTCACCGGCATCGGCGGCCTCGAGCTTCTCGGTGGCCTCAAGACCGGCCTCGATCTTCATGGCCAGATCGACCTCTTCGGAGGCGGTCAGCAGGTCGACCTTGCCGATCTCTTTGAGGTACATACGAACCGGATCGCCGGTCAGCATCACCGTGGAGGCATCGATGCCACGCACGCGGGAGCGTGAACGGGACGTGCGCACGGTGCGCTTCTTCTTGCTCTTGGAAGAACCCATCTCGGCATCGGCCTGACGGGCCATCTTGAGCTCGTGATCGTCGAGCGAGCCGGAATCGTGCTCGTCGTCGTCATCGAAATCGTCGGTATCGGTATCGGTATCGGTATCGTCATCGTCGACACCCATGGGGGCGTCGTCGTTACCGCTCGCGGAGATAATCTGGATGCCGCTGTTGCGCAGCGCGGAATACACCGCGGTGAGCTGCTCGTCAGAAACATCGATATCCTTCAGGGCGACCTGAATCTCGTCCTCGGTTACCGAAGTCCTGTTTGAGCCGTTGCCCATGAGCTTTGCAACGTAGGATTCCAGCCCAGTACCCGTGCTCTCAGTCTTTTTTGGCACAGATTCTCCCTTCATAGTCCACAGGACTCAATACTTTAGCACACACATTGACGTCTATACCCAAAAAGAAGACTGGATATAGGCGAGAATACGCTGGTTGACCACAACATCTAGGCCTGTTCGGTGCCCGCGGCCTCCAGGCCGATCAAACGGAACGGGTCCGCCACGCCGCCGATCGACTTTTGCAGTTCGCGTTGACGTTGCGAATCCTGCGCGGCCTGCACGGTCAGCGCGCGACGGGCCTCATCATCGAGTGAACGGTCCTGGCGCAGCTTGGCCTGTGCGGCACGCATGCGACGCTTGATGGTGTAGAGCTCAAGCGTATCAAGCATAAACACGATGTTCGTCTCGGTGGGGTGCTTGCTCGTCGCGGAGATGCGCCCGGCACTCACAAGCGTTGCCGCATCGGGACACACTGAGCGCGCCGCATCCATGCAGGCTGCAGGATCGGTTCCCGGCGGCGTTGCCAGAACGGCCCATGCAATGGACTCGTGACGCGGGTCAACCCACTCGATGGAGCAGATGCGGTCGGCATACGTGCGGAACAGGTCGGGGTAGCTCGTGAGCATCGTCAACAGCTCGCGCTCCCCTGCCAAGGACTTGCGTTCAAGATCGGTAAGAACCATCGGCGCCGCCGCAGCCGGTGCGCCCGAACCGTCAGCCACAGGCACAGCGCCCATACCATCAGGCACATCGATCGGCGGCAGGTCGTCGACGACCTCCACGGGCGCGGCGCCGTAGGCATCGAGCGGGACGTAGTCGTACGGCTCTTCTTCGACCGGCGCGGACACCGGCGGCGTCGCGCCCGATGCCCAAGCACCGCGACCGGCATCGCGAGAGCCCGACGCCCGACCGCCCGCGCTACCGGACCGCTCAGTCTGTGCCCGCTGGCGCTCATAGTTCTGCTCACGACGTCGTTCCGCATCCTCGCGCTTGGCGACATCGCGAAACACACGACCCGAGCTCGCGCGCACCGTCTCCAGATCCAAACCCAGCAGATCGGCAATCTGGATAAAGTACGTGTCGATCATATAGCTGTTGCGCAACGGATAGATAAGCGTCAGCGCATCTTCCAGCGCCTTAGCGCGACCGCCCGGCGTGGTGATGTCACTCGACTCCTGCAGCGAACGGTAGACAAAGTCCATAAGCGGCTCGGCAGCGTCGATGCGCGTCTGCAGTGCCTCGCCACCATGTGCGGTGATGAACTCCATGGGGTCGTTGCCGTCGGGGAGCACCACGCAGCGCAGGTCCATGGAATCCTGCTCGATAAACTGAATCGCGCGACGGGCGGCCTTCTGGCCCGCTGCATCGCCGTCGAACATATACACGATGCGCTTGGCAAAGCGAGTGAGCGTCTTAACGTGATGCTCCGTGAGGGCGGTGCCCAGCGTGGCGACAACGTTTTTAATCCCCGCCTCCCAGCAGGCGATGCAATCGGTATAGCCCTCTACCACGATGGCGGTATCCTGCGCGACGATAAACTCCTTGGCCCAATTAAAGCCGTAGAGGTTTCGCTTTTTATGAAACACGCTCGTCTCGGCGGTGTTGAGATACTTAGGCTGGCCGTCGCCCATAATGCGACCGCCAAAGGCAATGTTGTGACCCTGCTCGTCAAAGATGGGGAACATCACGCGGTCGTAAAAGCGGTCGACAAGCTGCCCGCGCCCGCGACTCACGGCAACGTTGGCGTCGATCATCTCCTGCGGGGTAAAACCCGCCTGGGACAGGTGCGACACCAGCGCGTTGCGGCCCGGTGCAAAGCCCAGGCAGTAGCGGCGGCAGACGTCGCCGCCCATGCCGCGGCTGGCAAAGTACTCGCGCGGACGGCCGTCCTTACCGCGCATGAGCATGGTGTGGTAGAACTGGGCGGTCTCGGCGCACAGATCGTAGATGCGGGCACGCTTGGTGCCGCGCTCGCGGCGATCTCCGGTGTCATGCAGCTCAATACCCGCGCGATCGGCCAAATAACGGATTGACTCGGGAAAGCTCAGGTTCTCGCGCTTCATGATATAGGTGAAGACGTCGCCACCCTCGCCGCAGCCAAAGCAGTGCCACACCTGCGTGGCGGGAATAATGTGGAAGGACGGCGTCTTTTCGCCATGGAAGGGGCAGCAGCCCCAAAACTCATGGCCGCGGGGCTTGAGCTCAACCGTTTCCTGCACGATGGCAACCAAGTCAGACGCAGCGCGTACCTGGTCTTTTTCCTCATCGCTAATCACGGATGCTCACCCCCTGATCGCCCAAGTTGTGACGAATATCTTCGATATTACCCTCGACGGTCGCGATCAACTCATCCAGCGAATCGAACACACGCGAGGGACGCAGCCAGCGCGTAAACGCCAGCGAAACGAAAGCGCCGTACAGGTCGCCCGTATAACCAATTAAGTTGGCCTCGAGATGCGCCGAAGCGGCATCGTCGGCATACGTCGGCGGCAGTCCGACGTTAACGGCAGCGGGCCACACGATGTCATTGACCAGCACCAGACCCTCATACACGCCATCGGCTGGCACCTGAATGCCGTCGGGAACCTGCAAGTTTGCCGTGGGAAAGCCCATGCCAGAACCCTCGTGACGGCCGCGAGTAACACCGCCGCGCACCATATACGGGCGGCCGAGCAACTCAGCAGCAAGCTCCACATGGCCCTGTCCCAGCTCATGACGAATGCGGGTGGCGCAAATGGCCTCACCGCCCTCGCAAAGCAGGTCGTGACCATACACGTCAACGCCGTGCTCGGAACCCCAGGCGCGCATCTCGGCAACACCAGAAGCACCGCCACGACCCAGCCTAAAGTCACAGCCAACGCGAATCGATCGAATGTCGACCAGACGGGACACCAGCGAGAGAAAAGCAACATGGTCAAGCGCCGCAACCTCAGGCGTAAAGGGAACGGCCACCACCGCATCGACCCCGGTTTGAGCCAGGGCATGCAGACGGTCGGCCGTCGTCATCAATTTTTGAGCGGGCGAAGGGCTCACCACAACGTCCGGGTCGGGATCGAAGGTAACCACGACCGCCTTACAGCCATGGGTACGGGCATCACGGACAAGCGCTTCGATGAGTTCCTGGTGTCCACGGTGAACGCCGTCGAACACGCCGATAGCAATCGATGCGGCACCCAAGTGCTCACACTCATCAAACGTATCGGCAGTAACGATGCGAGCCTCGTCCGACTCGCCCGCGAAAAAGACACGCGCGAGCTCGCGAGCGGACAACATCATCGAACACCGCCGATTGCCTGCGGAAACACGTGCTCCATAACAAAGCGGCCACTCTCAATGCGGGCGAGCGCCTTGAGTCCCCCATCGAGCACCAACGCAAACGGCGCCTTAGAGGCATCGAAATCGGCAAGCGCACGCTCAACGGGAATGCGTCGGCCGCAAAGCAGGTCGTCGGCAAGATTGCCCGGCAAGTCAACACGCGTGGCGCCCAGGGCCGCAATGGGATCCAGGGCAAAGGCAGCCGCGGACTCGGGAGAAAGCTCCTCGATCGCATGACAAGCGCCAATGGAAACAACACCGGAGGCCGTGCGGCGCAGCGCGGAAATGTGCGCGGCACTATCGCAGGCGCGGCCCAAGTCGCGAGCGAGCGCTCGGATATAGGTGCCCTTGCTCACCGAGAACGCCACGGTCCACACGCACGTAACACCTTCGCCGCCCACGGCGATCAGGTCGGCGGCATAGACCTCGACGGGGCGCGGAGGTAGGTCCACCGCATTGCCCTCGCGAGCAGACTTGTAGGCGCGAACGCCATTGACCGAGATAGCCGAAAACGCCGGCGGCACCTGCATCTGCGGACCCAGCATGGCGGCCAAGCGCTCACGCGCATAGGCAGGATCGCGGAGCTCGTCGGCAACAGCCACCGTGCGGACCGCCTCGCCCTCCGCATCATCGGTATTGGTCTCGACGCCAAACGAAATGTCGGCGACATAACTTTTGGTATCGAGAGTTAGCATGCCCAGCAAACGGGTGGCCTGACCCACGCCCACAACCATGACACCCGATGCCATGGGGTCGAGCGTACCGGCATGGCCGACGCGCCGCTCATGGAGAGCGCGTCGGCATTGCGAGACCACGTCATGGGACGTGCAGCCCACCGGCTTATCAACGGCGAGCAGCATATTCAATTGAGAAGGCGTTCGACGAGCCATGTACCATCCAAAAAGTTAGAGCTCGACGGTCACCGAAGCGGGATCCTCCCCCACCAGCTCGGCCAGCATGGGAAGTGCCACGGCGAGCGTCTCGCGAATTGTTCCGTTGTTGGAAAAGCCGGCGGCGGCATGATGCCCGCCACCGCCAAAGTTGGCAGCAATCTCGGACACATCGAGGTCGCCCTTGGAGCGCAGGTTGCCACGCACCTTGGTATCGCCCTCAATGCCCTTTAAGAACATGCAAACCTCGACGCCCATCACCGAACGCACCACATCGACCAGGCCGTCGCACTCGTCCGAGGTGACACCGCAAGCCTCAAGGTCACTCTGGTACGCATAGCTATACGCGACGCGACCGTGGGCCACTGTCTTGATGCGGCCCATAACGATGGACTTGAGGTGCAAAAACTCAACGCGCATGCTCTGATATACCTCGAGTGCAACGCGCGCCGGATCGGCACCGTGGGCAACCAGACGCGAGGCCGCATGGAACGCGGCAGCATCGGCATTCTGGTACTGAAAACGACCGGTATCGGTAACCAAGCCACACAGCAGGCAGGTCGCAACGCCATCACGTGCGACAATGCCGCAATTGTCCAAGAAGCGGTCGATGATCATAGCGCAGGCTGCAGATTCGACGCGCCTCAGGCTCAGCTCGGCAAACTCCTCGCGCGCCGGATGGTGATCGAAGCACACCACATGCTTGGAGCGACGAAGCACCTCGGCGGAATTATTGAGGCGCTCGACGACCGGCACGTCCACCGAGATGAACAGGTCAGGATTGCCGGTGTACGCAGATGCCGGAACCAGGCGATCGGAGCCTTCCATAAATCGGTAGATGCGCGGAACCGGGTCATCGTCTGCCAGCAGCAGCGCAATGTCCTTGTTGGGGAAAAACTTCATGAGCGAAAGGCCCAGACCCAATACGGAGCCCAGGGCATCGCCATCGGGAGAAGTATGTCCCGAAATCGCAATGGAGGACGCACCCTCGATGAGCTCGAGGATGCGTCGCTGAATATCTGCAGACTCGCACGAGGCGAGGTCGGCGGAATTAGTCATCTAAAGCTGCCTCCTGGGCGGCATCCGCTATCGGATAGCCGTCCTCGTCCTTTTCGATCGCAAGCGTGGCGGGAACGTTTTCCAGCGCACGCGTGATGCGCTCGGCCTCATCGGTCGAGCGATCGATGCGAAAATCGAGCTCGGGCGTGACACGCCAATCGAGCGAGCGAGCCAACAGGCTGCGAATACGGCCCTTGGCGCTAGCGAGCGCCTCCATGACCTCATCGTAGCGACTCGCATCGCACGACACGTACACGCGCGCGAACGAACGGTCCACCGCGACCTCGACCGCGGTCAAAGTAACCAGGTCGAGACGCGGATCGGAAACCTCAAAGAGCAGGATATAACCGAGCTTCTCGCGAAGCTGCTCGCCCAGACGGCGGGTTGCCTGCGTTTGCTTCATAGCGCTACCCCCTACTCGGTACGGGCAACCTGGTCGATGCGGTAACCCTCGATCTGGTCGCCGGGCTTGATGTCCTGGAAGTTCTCCAGGCCAATGCCGCCCTCGGAACCGCTCTTGAGGCTCTTGGCCTCGTCCTTATAGTGGCGCATCGAGGCGATCTTGCCGTTGAAGACCACGATACCGTCGCGCACCAGGCGCACGGAATCGGTCGCGGCGATCTCGCCCTCTTCGACGCGGACACCGGCGGCGATACCGACTTTGGGCACCTTGAAGGTGTCCAGGACAGTCGCGGTACCCGTGGCGACCTCGACCTCGGTGGGCTTGAGCATGCCGATACGGGCGGCGTCGAGCTCCTCGAGGCACTTATAGATGACGTCGTAGCAACGGATCTCGACGCCCTCGCGCTCGGCGGCGGAGCGGGCCTTACCGTCGGGACGGACGCCAAAGCCGATGATGATGGCGTTGGAGGCGTCGGCCAGGACGACGTCGGTCTCGTTGATGGCGCCAACGGCGGAGTGGATCGTGTTGATGCGAACCTCGGACTGATCCATCTTGTCGAGCGAGTCCTGAAGGGCCTCGATAGAGCCCTGGACGTCGGCCTTGATGATCAGGTTGAGCTCCTTGACCTCGGCGTCGGCGATGGTCTCGAAGAGATTCTCGAGCGTGACGTGCTTGACGCGGCTCTGCTCCTCGATACGGGCCTTGAGCGAACGCTCGTCGGCAAGGGCGCGAGCCTCGCGCTCGTCCTCGAACACGCGGAACTCGTCACCGGCGTTGGGCACGGACTGCAGACCCAGGATCTCGACAGCGTCGGAGGGACCGGCCTCGGTGACGGCGCGACCCTTGGGGTCGAGCATGGCGCGAACGCGGCCGTAGGTAAGGCCGGCGACCAGCGTATCGCCCACGTGCAGGGTACCGCGGGTCACCAGCACCGTGGCAACCGAACCGCGGCCCTTGTCGAGCTTAGCCTCAAGGACGTTACCGGAGGCAAAGGTGTCGGGGTTGGCCTTGAGCTCGAGCACGTCGGCCTGGAGCAGCACGGTCTCGAGCAGGTCGTCGATACCGATCTTCTGCTTGGCCGAGATGTTGACGAACATGTTCTGTCCGCCCCACTCCTCGGGGATGATGCCGTACTCGGTGAGCTCCTGGCGCACGCGGTCGGGGTTGGCGCCCGGCTTATCGATCTTGTTGACGGCGACGACAATGGGTACGCCGGCGGCCTTGGCGTGGTTGATCGACTCGATGGTCTGAGGCATGACGCCGTCGTCGGCAGCCACGATCAGAATGACGATGTCGGTCACCTTGGCGCCACGGGCACGCATGGCCGTAAAGGTGGCGTGGCCCGGGGTATCGATGAAGGTGATCTTGCGGTCGTTGATCATGACCTGCGAAGCGCCGATGGCCTGGGTAATGCCGCCCGCCTCGCCGGCAGCGACGCCGGTGTGACGGATGGCGTCGAGCAGGCTCGTCTTGCCGTGGTCGACGTGACCCATGACGGTGACGACCGGGGCGCGCGGCTTAAGGTCGGCGGGATCGTCGTAGAACGAGAAGGTGTTCTCCTCCTCGGGGGTGATGATCTTGATCTGACGGCCCAGGTCGTCGGCAACGAGCTCGACGAGGTCGTCGGACATGGACTGCGTCATCGTGAGCGGCGTGCCCAGCAAGAACAGGCGCTTGATGATGTCGTTGGCCGGAACGTCGAGCGCCTCGGCGAGCTCCTGGACGGTAACGCCCTGGGAGACCTTGATGGCGTCGAGTTCCTCGGGGTTCACGCCCTGGGCCAGCGCCTCCTCAATCTTGCGCTCCTCCTGAGCCTTAGCAGCCTCGCGCTCGCGCTTCTCCTTGCGCTTCTTGCGGCGACCGGTGGACTCGCGAGAGGCCTCCTCGACGGCGGCGCGGGCCTCCTCGAGCACCTTCTCGCGGCTGTACTCCTCGGCCTCACGCGCCATGCGGCTGTAGTGGTCCTCATCGTTGCCGTGACCGCCCTTGCGCTTCTTGCCCTTGCCCTGCTTATCGGGGTTGGGGAAGTCCATGCCGGCAGCGACGTTGTTGCTGGCGTTGGTACGATGGCTGTGCGGACGGCTCTCGGAGGCGTTGCGCTCGGAGTTGCTGTCGGAGGCGTTGCGATCGTTACGACGGCCACCGCGACGGTCGTTGTTGCCGCCACGACGGTTGCCGCGCTCGGAGGCGCGCTCGGCCTTGGCCTTCGCCTCGGCGTCCTTCTTCTCCTTGAGCACGGTCTCCTGTGCGGCGATCTGGTCGAGCAGCGAGCGGAAGCGCGAACCGGAGTCGGAAGCGGGGACGGCGCGGCGCTGGGCCTCGCGGGCAGCCTCCTCCTTCTCGCGGGCAAGGCGCTCCTGCTCAGCCTTCTTCTTGGCCTCGGCCTCGGCACGGGCGGCCTCCTCGGCAGCCTGGGCGGCGGCGAACTGGCGGCGCTCCTCCTCGCGTGCCTTCTCGGCGGCGATGCGTTCACGCTCGGCCTCGGCAGCGCGCGCTGCCTCCTCGGCGGCGGCTGCCTCCTCCTCGGCCTGCTTGGCGGCCTCGACTTCCTGAGCGCGGGCCTCGATCACCGAGGCGAGCTGCTTGCGGACCATGGCGACATAGGCGTCCTCCAAGGTGGAGGAAGCGGACTTAGCGGGAATCTTCATATCGGCGAGATGACCCATCAGTTCCTTGGAGGTCATGCCGAACTCTTTGGCCAGGGTGGACACACGGACTTTTGCCATATGACTTCACCTACCCTTTCTGGCACCTTGGGTGCCTAGAGACTGAACGAGCGTGGGAGACGCGCCGGGACCCGCCCGGCGCGACCGCGCGCTAGATCAGGTCCTCCGCATCATCGAAGGCGTCGGTGTCATGGACACCGCAGAAACGGGAGCCGGGACGAGCCTGGTTGCGGCACTGGACGCCGTCCTCGGACACGTACTCGCAGCGGCGGACGTCCTCGTCCTCCTCGTCACCGATCAGGTCGGCGGCGGGCTCCTCGTGAACGGGAACGTTCTTGAGGATGTCGGCGGCAAGCGTCTCGGACTTGATGTCGATGTGCCAGCCGGTCAGGCGCGCGGCGAGGCGGGCGTTCTGGCCCTCCTTGCCGATGGCGAGGGACAGCTGGTCGTCGGGCACGATGACGCCGGCGTAGGCCTTCTCCTCGTCAATGAGGACGCGGGTGACCTTGGCGGGCGACAGGGCGTTGGCGACGTAGGCGGCAGGATCGGCATCCCACAGGATGACGTCGACGCGCTCGCCACGGAGCTCGCCCACGACAGCGCGAACACGGCTGCCCTTGGGGCCGACGCAGGCGCCCACGGGATCCAGACGGTCGTCGAGCGAGTGGACGGCGACCTTGGAGCGCTGGCCGGGCTCGCGGGCGATCGACTTGATCTGGACGGTGCCCTCATAGATCTCGGGCACCTCCTGCTCAAACAGACGACGCATGAGCTCGGGGTGGGTACGGGAGATGACAATCGGCGGACGGCTGTGCTCGCCACGAACCGGCTGCAGGTTGGAGTTGGGGTCGCGAACGTCGATGATCACGGCCTTGATGTGCTGGTTGTGCAGGTAGCGCTCGCCCATCGGACGCTCGTTGCGCTCGTTCTCGTAACGACGCTGGTCGAAGTGCGGAAGCTCGGCCTCGACGCCCTCGCGGATCTTGACGATCGTGAAGTCGGGCGTGGACTGCAGCACGGTACCGCTGATGAGGTCACCGATGCGGCCGGAGAACTCCTCGTAGATCTGCTCGCGGGCGGAGTTGCGCACGATGGCGTTGATCTCGGCCTTGGCGTGCTGGGCGGCGATGCGGCTCGTGTTCTTGGGGGTGACGTCAATCTCCTCGAACTCGGTGAAGTTGCCCTCCTCGTCCATGGAATCGTCAATCGGCTCCAGACGGTAGACGTAGATCTTGCCGGTGGTGCGGTCGATGGTCACCTTGGCGCCCCACTCAAGATGCAGGATCTCGGCATAGCTCTTGGCAAGCGACTGCTCCAGGCGGTCAATCAGGTAGAGCTGGTCGATGTGCTTCTCCTGGCAAAGCTCCATCAGGGCGGACATCATGTCGGATGCTGCCATCTTACTTTCCTTCCTTCGCGGGCTTGAAGTCGTAGGTGGGCTTCAACTTGCACTTTTTAACATCAGAGAAATCGAGGGTGACGGACTCGCCGCCCTCGAGCTCGAGGGTCACGTTCGTCTCGGTGGCGGCGGCAATCTTGCCGGCGTACTTGCGACGGCCCTCGGTGGCGGTGGAGGTGAGCTCACAGTTCTCGCCCACAAAGCGGGCAAAGTCGCACGGGCGGCGCAGCGGGCGCGCCATACCCGGGCTCGACACCTCGAGCGTATAGCTCGAAGAGATGGGGTCGAGCTCCTCAATCACATCGCCGACCCACTTGGTGTTGGCCGTGACGTCGTTGAGCGAAAGACTCTGACCCTCGGCACCCTCGATACGCACGCGCACGCAGGGGGCCTTGGTGGCACCCACGAGCTCGACGTCGACGATGTCGATATCGTGCTGGGGAGCGACAGCCTCGAGCGCGTCGATGATCGCCTGCTCGGTCTTGGTCTTGACCATTGCGGCACCTCCATCCATACAAAAAAGAAGCGGGGCCGAAACCCCACTTCTTTCAATTACAACTTCATTTGCAAGCAAACTATACCAATAGCTGCGGAAACGTGCAAGCACAGTACGAACCTGCAGGTCAGCGTGCGCACAGCTTCTCCATAAGAATAGGACAATTGGCCGAAGGCAACTAGGCAGATACATGCAAAACGAGGGACGACCCAACCGGATCGCCCCTCGTCTTTTATGCGCCAGTTAAGCGCGAAGTGCTTACTTGACCACCAGGTTGACCAGCTTGCCGGGCACGCAGATGGCCTTGACGACCGTCTTGCCCTCGAGCCACTTGGCGACGGCGGCCTCGGCGGCAGCCTGCATCTCCTCATTGGAGGCATCGCGGGCAACGTCGACGCGGCCGCGGACCTTGCCGAGCACCTGGACCACGATCTGCACCGTGTCCTCAACGGACTCGGCCAGGTCGAACTCGGGCCAGGCGGCGGTGTAGGCGTTGCCCTCGCAGCCGAGTGCCTCGTGCCACAGCTCGTCGGCCCAGAACGGGCAGATGGGGGCAAGGACGCTCACGATATCCTTAGCCACGCCGTAGCACAGCGCCTTGTCGCGGGCGGTACCCTCGGTGGCGTTGAGGTAGGCGCTCGCCGCGTTGACGAGCTCCATGACGGCCGAGATGGCGGTGTTAAACTGGCCGCGATCGAAGTCCTCGGTGCACTTGGCGATGGTGCGGTGACGCTCGCGATAGAGCTTCATCGCGACCTCGTCGAGCGCGGACTTGTCGAAGGCCACGTTGGCGTCGCTGGACTGGACGAGCTGCCAAACGATACGCCAGGCGCGCTTGATGAAGCGGTTGGCGCCCTCAACGGCCTTGGGATCCCAGTCGAAGTCCTTCTCGGGCGGGGCGATAAACAGGATCGCCAAACGCATGGTGTCGGCGCCGTAGGGCTCGATGACTGAGCTTGGGGGCACGACGTTGCCCTTGGACTTGGACATGGTGTCGCCGTTCTCGTCCTTGACCATGCCCTGGCACAGCAGGTTGGTGAAGGGCTCGTCCACGCTCAGCAGGC
This sequence comes from Collinsella aerofaciens, assembly GCA_048529485.1. Lineage (GTDB taxonomy): Bacteria > Actinomycetota > Coriobacteriia > Coriobacteriales > Coriobacteriaceae > Collinsella > Collinsella aerofaciens_CJ. The sequence goes on from DBGFJU010000043.1 coordinate 22,866, forward strand.
CCAGGTCGCGCAGCGCCTTGGTAAAGAAGCGGCTGTAGAGCAGGTGCAGAATAGCGTGCTCAATGCCACCGATGTAGTTATCGACGGGCATCCAACGGTCGGCAGCCTCCTTGGAGAAGGGCAGCTCAGTGTTGTGCGGGTCGGTATAGCGCAGGTAATACCAGCTGGAGCAGGTGAAGGTGTCCATGGTATCGGTCTCACGCTTGGCCGGGCGGCCGCAGACCGGGCAGGTAGTCTCGTAGAACTCCTTGCACTCGGCGAGGGTCTCGCCGGCACCCAGGTCCAGGTTCTCAGGCAGCGTCACCGGCAGCTGATCCTCGGGCACGGGCACGATGCCGCAGTGCTCGCAGTGGATGGCCGGGATGGGGTTGCCCCAATAGCGCTGGCGGCTGATGAGCCAGTCGCGCAGACGGAACTCGACCTTGCGACGACCGCAGCCCATGGCCTCGAGGTCGGCCACGATCGCAGCCTCGCCCTCGGAGTGCTTGCCGCCGCGCATGCCGGTGTACTTGCCGGACTGGACGAGCGTACCCTCGGCAGCATGGGCGCAATCCCAGTCGACAGTCTCGGCATGGAAGGTATCGATGGTCTCGCCGCTGGCCTCGACGGCAGCGCGATCGTCATCGTCCAGGATGATCGGCACGATCGGCAGGTCGTACTTACGGGCAAACTCAAAGTCGCGCTGGTCGCCACAGGGAACGGCCATGACGGCACCGGTACCGTAGTCGGCAACGACATAATCGGCAACCCACACGGGGACCTTCTCGCCGTTCACGGGGTTCACCACGTAGCGGCCGGTAAAAGCGCCGTGCTTCTCGAGGGTGCCCTGGGCACGCTCGACGGCAGAGATATGCTTGGAGTCCTCGACGATCTTGGTGACGGCCTCCTCGTACTCCGTGCCCTCGACGAGCTCGTGCAGGCCGGCGTACTCGGGAGCCAGGACAAAGAAGGAGACGCCAAAAAGGGTATCGGCGCGCGTGGTGAAGACGGTGATCTTACCCTCGTCGCCCTCGATGGGCTCGCCATCCTGGTCGCACAGGGTAAAGTCGACCTCGGCGCCCTCGGAGCGACCGATCCAGTTGGCCTGCATCTGCTTGACGCGCTCGGGCCAGCCGGGGAGCTTCTCCAGGTCGTCGAGCAGCTCCTGAGAGTACTCGGTAATCTTGTAGTACCACTGCTCAAGGTCGCGCTTCTCGGGCTCGGTGCCACAGCGCCAGCACTTGCCCTCGGTAACCTGCTCGTTGGCCAGAACGGTCTTGCAGGTGGGGCACCAGTTGACCGGGTTCTTCTTACGGTAGACCAGGCCCTTTTCCCACATCTTCTCAAAGATCCACTGGCCCCAGCGATAGTAGTCGGGGCTGCAGGTCTTGACCATGCGATCCAGATCGTAGGAGAAGCCCATGCGCTTCATCGTGGCGAGCGCCTGGTCCATGTTCTTATACGTCCAGGCGGCAGCCTGCGTGTTGTGCTTGATGGCGGCGTTCTCGGCGGGCAGGCCAAAGGCGTCAAAGCCGATGGGATGCAGCACGTCGTAGCCGCGCATGCGGGCCTGACGGGCCATGGCATCGCCGATGGTATAGTTGCGCGCGTGGCCCATGTGCAGGTCGCCCGACGGATACGGGAACATCTCGAGCACATACTTCTTGGGCTTGCTGTCGTCGGTGTCGACGGCAAAGAGGTTGGAGTCCTCCCAGGCCTTCATCCACCTGGACTCAATGGCCTGCGCGTCGTAGACAGGAATCTCGTCCTTATGATCTGTGCAATCGCACATATCAGCTCCTTTTAACTTGATTGGGGCCGGTCGGCTAGGCTTTGCTCGCTGCTGCGGACAGTCCTGCTCGCACGAAGGCCACATTAAGTGGCCTTCGGCTCGTGCGGAACTTGCAGCGAG
>DBGFJU010000044.1:0-8722 GCA_048529485.1 Collinsella aerofaciens
ATCTTCTCGGTTTCCTTCATGGCTTTTCCTTTCTGTCCTGCACGCGAATCTATACATCGCGTTTCTTTTCGATACCAATTATAGACATACACCCAACGTGTTTTTAATACCACTTTTCAATCTGTTCCAATCCTCGGTGAACGGTCGAAATTCTCTGGTGAGTGGTATTAAATTAGAATTTGATGTATAGCTAACGCCCCCGGCGTCTCCCTTGTGTGACAAAGAACAGCGTTCCTACCAGCGCAATAATGGTCGATGCTCCAAACAGTACCGTCTGGACGCCCAAAGCCTCCGCCAAAAATGGAGCCGCCAGCAGCGGCAGCACCCCGGCGCTCATCAGGCCAAAACGCACAAAGCCGGTAATGCGCCCCAGGTATTTGATGTCGGCACGCTCCTGAATCAAAATCATCTGCAGCGGCTCCAGGAACCCCCAGGCCAGACCGTTAATCGCCTGACCGATAATCGCGACCCCCAGCATATCGGTGCCCACGTACACCATGGACCCAATGCCCACGGCCATGAGCGCGCCGAGCAGCAATCGCAGGTTGACATGGCGAGCAGAAAGCTTGGTCAGGATGAACGCACCCACCGAGGAAGTGAGGCCCACGACCGAGGACAGCCAGCCCAGCCAGACGATATCCACGTTGAGCACATCGCGGTAGAACAACGACTCCAGCGAATCGAACGCGCCGAACGCAAAGAAACCCAAAAAGCCCGATATAAAGATGAGGCGCAAGTCGTGGTCGCGAAACGTAAGTCGCGCACCCTCGGCCATGCCGCCCAAAATACCGCCCTTCGGCTTCTCCCCTTTTGCGGGAGCAACACACTCGTGACAGCCCAAGGAGAGCACGGCCGCCACACCCATCATGCCCGCCATGAGCAGATAGACCGATTGCGTGGCAAAACAGCTCACGATGGCACCGCCGAGCAGCGGGCCAGCGGTATAGGCGATATTGCTGTAGAACACCATGAGGCCGTTCACGCGGGTACGGCCCTCGGTGGTCGACTCCAGGTATCCCGGAAACGCATGCGTGCAGGTGTTGATAAAGCCGCCCGCAAGTCCCAAGACGCACGCGGCAAACACAAGCCCGGGGACAGACAACGGCGCCAACCCCACGCCAAGCGATAGCACTGCCGTAATCACGCACGTCACAAACGACGTCCGGCGCGGTCCAAAGCGATCGATGACCGAACCCGACACCATATTGCCCGCCGACGTCATAAGATTGCGCACGAGCGTAATGGCGGCAACCAAAAAGGCCGTGCCGGCCAGATCATACGTGGCCGCACCGATAAGCCCCAAAAAGTAGACCGCGTTGTTGGCGCACCACTGCAGGGACTCAATAAGAATCAGCCTGACCTCTGCCGGCGTCAGGCGCATTGCTTCGCGATCCTTCGCGAACATACGAACTCCTTCTATACAAAAAGGGGATGGAGGGCATAGGCCTGCTCCATCCCCTTTCCAGGTTGCAACGAAAATCTATGCAACCGGGCCCTTACGCCAGCACGCCGAAGAACGCGCCGATGATGCCCACGACCATGGTGGCCACGATCAGCACCATGGGGTTGATCTTCTTGGACAGCAGCCAGTAGTACAGCCAGAAGGCGATCATGCCGAGCATGCCGGGCATGATGCCGTCCAGGATGTCCTGGAGGGTCTGGGCGTCGTCGCCCGAGCCGATGGCCACCGGGATGCTGGCCCAGAACATGTCCTTGCACATGGCGCCCACGACCATGACGCCCACGATGCCCACGCAGGTCATGATCTTCTGCATGAGGCCGGTCCTCTGGGCCTCGTCCAGGAAGCCCACGCCCAGCTCGTAGCCCTTGACGGCGCCCCAGACGCGCAGCGCGAAGCCGGGGACGTTGTAGATGAGCAGGAAGGCGATGGGGCCGAAGGGGTTGCCGGCCTGGCACAGGCTGATGCCCACCGCGGCGGCGACCACGCGCAGCGTCGACAGGAAGATGGAGTCGCCGATGCCGGACAGCGGGCCCATGAGGGCGGCCTTGACGTCGTTGACGCTCTCGGGCTCGAGCTCGCCGCGGGCGACCTTCTCCTCCATGGCCATCGCGAGGCCGCCGACGAACGGGGCGAACTGGACGGTGATGTTGAAGAACGCGCAGTGGCGGTGCAGGGCCTCGGCGTAGTCGTCGGGGCGGCCGGCGTAGATCTTCTTGAGCATGTTGGCGACCATCAGGCAGAAGGCGATGTTCATCTGCTTGTAGTAGGTCCAGGAGAACTCCATGCCCAGGGCGCCGACGTTGACGGCGCTCTTGACGAGGTCGGAGCGCGTGATCTTGTTCTCGGGACTAGAAGTCATCGTCCTCATCCCCTTCCGCGGAGAGCTGGGGCTGGGCTCCGCCCAGGCCGAGCAGGTCGAACTTGTCGATGCCGATGATGATGGCGATCAGGGCGACGCCCAGGACGGGCACGTTGGCGTAGGAGCACAGCAGGAAGCCCAGGAAGTAGAAGGGCACGAGCTGCTTGGTGAGCACCAGGCGGCCGAGCATGGCGAAGCCCATGGCAGGCAGGATGTTGGCTGCAACGCCAAAGCCAGCAAGGACAAAGGGCGGGATGAAGTCGAGCATGCCCTGGATGGCGTCAGCACCCAGATAGAACGACAGCGAGCACAGCAGGAACGCCATGATGATACCGGTCAAACCGATCAGGAAGTGCATCGCATAGACACCCTTAAGGTTGCCCTGGCCGGAGAAGACATCAGCGCGGTCAACCAGAATCGGCAGGGCGGCGTTGAGGATGTTCTTGATGGCAAGGCACAGCGTGGCGATGGGCATAGCGAGCGCGATGGCTGCCTCGGTGCTCTGGCCCAGCTGGATAGCGAAGGCGCAGGCGAGCACGCCGCCGATCGTCTCATCAGGCGGCAAGTAGGCGCCGATGGAGATCGAGCCCATGAACAGAAGCTCCAGGCTGGCGCCGATCGCGAGGCCGGACTGTAGGTCCCCCAGCACCAGGCCCACGAGCGGGCACAGGACAATGGGGCGGAACGCATAGAGCGTACCGAGCTGGCAGTCGAACTTACCAAATGCGGCGATAAGTCCGATGAGGATTGCTTGGGTAAGCATATATCCCCCTTTCCTAATAGGACACTACGAAGAGCTCAGACTCTTCGAAATTGAACGCCTAGAGCACGCTGGCGCAGTCAACCTTGGGGTCATCGGCCAGGGGTCGAATCTCGACCTCAACGCCACGATCCAGCATCTCGCGCACATCGGCTTCCTCGGCCGCGGTCAGGAAGATCTGACGAGAGACCTGACGAGCATCGGGACGCTTCTCGTCCTTGGGCTTGGTGTTGCCCAGGTTGACCGACTTGATCTGCGGGCAGCCCTCAACAAGCTGCTTTGCCTCAGCAATAGTGGCGACACAGATGATCATCTTGTACTTGTCAGTCACGCCCGAGTTGATAGCTTCGATTGCATGCTCCATATCTTTGATGACGAGCTTGCAGCCGGCAGGCTTGCCCATCTTAAGCGTCGTCTTCCACACCGGGTCGTTAGCGACCTTATCGCCCACGCAGAAGATGCAGTTGGAGCCAAGGCCCTGAACCCAGGAAACTGCAACCTGGCCATGAAGCAGGCGATGGTCAACGCGAAGTAGCTGAATCATAATGTGACCCCCCAAAGGTCTTGTGCCGTCTTACGGCGTGTCAGTAGGTGCTGCGGATTAGAACTCTTCTTCCTCGTCGTCATCGACCAAAAGATCGTTGACAAACTTCACGCGCGTATCGTCCGCAGCGACGATGGCGCGAATCGTCTCCTCAACCGGCGCCGACTCGTCAGAGAACAGCAGCTGGATGAGGAGAGGAAGGTTCATGTTGGTAACGAGGTACGTGCGGGGACGCGTCTGGACGATCTTGGTGAACTCGTTGTTGACGCTGCCGCCAAAGAGGTCGGTGCAGACAACGACATCATCGTCAGCAGACATGCCTGCCAGCAGTTTTTGGGCCTCCTCGGCCACGTCCATGCGGCCATCGACGAACATCGAAAGATCGTGGACGTTGTCGCGAGCGCCCGAGAGCAGTTCGACGCTCTCCTTGATGCCGGTAGCGAAGTGCGCATGGCTGGCGATGATGTACTGTCTCATTCTGTGTTCCTCTCAATAGCCCGGCACGTTCCCGCACCCGTTTTCTTTAGTAGTCGAACTGGTGATAGTAGCGACGATACTTGAGGTTGTGCTTGGTGACCGTCTCGTAGTAGCGAGCCAGGCGGTCGGTCACAAGCACCGTCAAAATCCACGGGGAGACGATGACGCGGAACTCGTCGTCAAGGCCGGGGATCGCGAACTCGGCGGTGTCGATGATGTTGATGTCGGTGTCGCCGGTCACGCCGCGGGTCAGGAAGGCGCGGACGCGCTCGTCGAGCTTGCGGTTCTCGTCCTCGCCCATGAACAGGAACACGGGGACGCCGGGCTCCACGAGCTCGAGCGTGCCGTGGAAGAAGTCGGCCGAGGTGATGTAGCGGGTGCGCTTCCACTGCATCTCCTCCAGGATGCACATCGAGAACAGGATCGTCTCGCCCCACAGGGCGCCGGAGCCGATGAACATGGTGTAGGGGGCCAGGGCGTACTTCTTGGCGAGCTCCTCGGCGCGCGGCTCGAAGCGCTTGCGGATGTCGAGCATGTCCTTCCAGATGTCCTTGGTCTGCTCGATAAACAGATCAAACTTGGGGAAGCAGCCACGGCGGTTGAGCAGGCGCAGGCCGAAGCAGTCGGCGAGGTAGTAGCCCATCTCGCAGCCACCGTTACCATGATCGGAAGCCATCTTGACGCAATTCTCGGCGCCGACAGCCTGGCCGATGAGACCCTCGGGCTTGGTCATGGCGTAGACACGAATGCCCTTTTCCTTCATCTTCTTGACGGCCTCGAGGACCTCGGGGGTGGTGCCGGACTCGGAGGCGGTGAGCACGACGGACTTCTCGGTCATGCGCTTGTGGCCCATGGCGTTCCACTCGGCGGCGTGGATCAGGTAGACCTCGAGGTCGCGGTCGCCGAACTTGTTCATGAGGTACTCGAGCTGCATGAGCTCGTCCCAGGTGCCGCCGACGCCCATCAGGAACACGGCGTCGTAGCCCTCGTCGGCGACCTTGTCGGCGAGCGCGGTCATCTTCTTGCCGGTCTCGTAGAGCGCCTTACCGTCCTCGAGATAGCCCTCCTGGTCGAAATGCATGATCTCGATCTTCTCGGTTTCCTTCATTTGTCTCTCCTTTCTGGGGTTGTTTCCACATCCCCCATGCCAACGGGCATCAAAACCCGCTTACATTCCGTAACACTCGGCCGCTTTGGCCTTAAGCGCATTGACTGACTCTTCGTAGCCCTCTGCCTTGACCTCCATTTGCTTGGAGACGGCATCGAGATACGGGTGCACGTCCCATGACTTCAGACGCTCGGCGATCATTGCCGCAATCGTCTGGAAGAACACAAGATTGGGAATTGCGCTGAGCAGCGGAGCCACCTGAGGCACCGCAACCTCGTGAGCCTTGCCCTTGGGATGGGCCGTGAGCAGCACCGTTTTTGTCGTAACGTTCGATAGCGCATCGGCGATATTCGCAAGACGCTCCGACCCCTGCGGATCGTCGACAATAAACACCAGATAGCCCGGAACGATCTGCATCTCGGGACCGTGAACGAACTCCTCGCCCTCGTGATGCATGGCAGGAATCTTGATGGTCTCGCTCAGCTTGAGCGCCGCCTCCTCGGCAACGCCGTAGTTGGGGCCGTTGCCGACGACCATGGCGGGCATGTGCTCAGAAAGCTCGAGCATGTGGTCTTGGACATATTCCTCGGCGGTCTTGCACATCACGGCATTGGCCTGGATAGCTTCGCGCAGGTCGCCAAGACGCTGGGCAACGCCTTTGGCGTCAACCGTTCCGCGCGCCTGACCGCCGTAAATACCAAAGAGCACCAGATACTCAACGAGAACCTCGACGCCCAGAGTTACAAAGTCCACCGACTCGACGCCCACACCGTAGTCAAGAACGATGTCAGCGTGTTCCTTGATGGGTGCCTCGACGTTTGCCGTGAGCGCAACTGCAGCCATATCGTGTGCGCGCATGTAATCGAGCGCCGCAATCGTATTGGTCGAATAGCCACTCTGCGAGACGGCGATGTTGAGCGCATGCTGCGGATAGGTGTGTTCAAAATCGACGAAGGCCTCGGGCGTCACAACGGACACCTGCATCTGCAGCGCATCTTGCAGGTAATCGCGGGCGCAATCGGCGGCATGGCGCGACGAACCCGAAGCAACGATGCGCAGTGCGTTAAAAGAACCGGACTGGAAAATATCAACGAGCTGCGCTACCAGCTCAGACGAACGCTCGAGGTTCTCTCCCATACGCACATGGGCGAGTTGAACGTAATCGAGCATCTTCATCGTCTCACCTCGCAACAAATCATTAGTATTTGATACCAATCACGATTACAGGTTACGGCTTTTTGATACCTCTTTGTCGATTAATTTATTCCCTTCGGCGAACGGTCGATTTTGAGCCCTGTAAGGTTGTATATACAGCTGACCCAACGAATCAAAATTCCGTCAGCTTTTCAGCCCGTTATGCAAAAAAACCAGCTAGTACGTATAGGTATATCCACCCGCATCACCGCGGTTAAACGACTTGACGTACTCGATCGCCTGGCCGCTCGCATCGAAGCTCACGCACTCAAGCGTCAAGGCAAAATCGCCCTGCTCCAGTCCAAGCAGGCCGGCATCTCGTGCGCCCAGCGCTTCGATATCGAGCTTTTCCTGTGCCATGACCGGCTTTCGGCCCAACATCTCATAGGTCTCGTACAAACTGAAGACCGACACATCAATATCTTCGATGGTTGGAAACAGCAGGCACGGGATGAACGCCATCTCAATCGATACAGGGTCGCCGTTGACGCAGTTCAAACGCCGAATCGAATACAGCAAATCATCCTCGGCGATGCCAAACAGGTCGGCGTAGTATGGCCCCGCATAACGCTTGGAACGCGCGAGAATACGGACGGACGGCTCGCCGCCCGAAGCACGGACCGATTCACGGAAACCGCCCGTGCGTTCAAAAAAAGCAGGTACTTTCTGCGCCACAAAGGCACCTTTTCCCCGAACACGGCGAATCTGCCCGCGCCGAACCAGCTCATCGACAGCGCTTCGGATGGTCAAGCGTGTCGTACCAAATTCCTCGGCGAGGTCTTTTTCGGACGGAATCATGGAACCCGTGGGATATATACCGCGCTCGATACGCTCCTCGATGCGGCGTCGAATGCGCATATAGACCGGGGTGGCATCTACTGTTTCAGCCATTGTTCACCTGCCACGCTCCTCATGCCGTTCTCTTCGCCGTTATCGGCAAAGCGGAACTTTGTGGGCAAAATCACCGATTTGCAATGCTCCACAAAACGCATGTCCTTATCCAATTCGATCGTGCTCTCATAGAACACCGGCGTTCCCTCTTCTTGCTGGAGCAGCTCGGCCTCTTCGGCGTTCAAACGCGAGATGGAGATATGCTCACGTCCATGCTCAACACGCACGCCACCTTCTTTGAGCAAGACATCGTAAAGGCTCTCGCACTCAAAATCGTGCTCGATAAGCGATGGGCACAGGGACAGGTTAACGTGAGCCGTCTCGATTGACGCCGGCTCGCCCTCAATAAGTCGAACGCGCTGCATGCGAAGCAAAGGAGCGCCTACAGACACCCCAAGCTTGTCGGCAAGTGCCTCATCCGCCTCGATGGTCCCGGTGGAAACCAGACGAGAAGAGGGGTGCAGGCCGGCAGTCCGCACAGCATCGGAGAAGTTATACGTTTCCTGGAAGATGTTTAGCGGCTTGGGAGGGCACGCATACGTACCCGATCCGCGACGGCTCTCGAGCGTTCCACACGAGATGAGCCGCGTGATACCGGCGCGCAACGCCGTGCGCGAAACGCCGATCTCTTCGCACAGCACGCGCTCGGCCGGCAGGCGATCGCCGCCGGCAAGCTGGTGGTGCTGGATATACCAAAGAATTCCCTCAACAGCACGATCTTTGGGGGGAATTGCATAAGATTCGCCTGCCATTGCACAGACTCCTCATTCAGAAACGTATGCCGCCAAAATTAGGCCAGCCCTCCCATGGCATCAAATTCGGCCTTGATCTTCTCGGCGACATTCCGATACGACTTATATAGACTTGAATCGCGTTTAACTTCGTCGGTCATAACGGGAATCTCTAATTTGGAAACCTCGTCTTTTCCCGTCTGAACCGCCACAACAACGCCCATACCAAGACACATATTACGCTTGGCAGCATTTATTTTCGCCGCCTTGGCGGGATTTACCAGGATACGCTGGGCAAATTCCTGTTTTGAGGCTACTTCCTCGGCCTCCGGATCGCCCGCCTCGGCTACTTCGCACTGCAACACGTCCGCATAGTCAAAAATCTTCGGCTCGCCGCCGCGCTGATGCACGGCCCACTTGCGACGCGTGGCATCCTGGTAGATAGCCGGCAAAAACGTAAACCGCGGCGGGTCCAAAATCGTATCCGTGATGGTAAACACATCGGGATCAAAGGCATCCTGCGGGTTTTTCTTCTTGAACAGCCCCATATCAGCCTCCCGTACTAGCATTAAACAACTCAAGCCGAATATAGCACCAATTTCAAGCTCATGCTTTAGCAGAGCGGTGCGCGGCGGCTATGGCTCGCCCAGCGGAAGAGCTTACGGACGAGGGCCGGGGTGCCTGCTTTGTTTTGAG
>DBGFJU010000045.1:0-5273 GCA_048529485.1 Collinsella aerofaciens
AACGGCGAAGGCCGCCTGGAATACCATCAAGGCGGCCTTCGCCATACACGACTCAACCAGTCGTTACTTCTTGTTGCGCATCTGCGCTTCCATCTGGCGCAGCAGGTCCATATCGGACTTGGGGCCGCCCGTTCCCAGGCCGCCCATGCCGCCCAGCCCCATGGCATCCAGACCGGGAATATTGGGCATGCGCATCTTTTTGCCCTTCTTACCCTTCTTGCCCTTCTTGCCGCCGGCCTGCACCTGATTGGCCATCGTGCGCATGCGGCCCATCATCTTATTCATCTCGCCCCACTGCTTCATAAGGCTATTGACCTCGGTGGGGGTCACGCCGGCGCCCTTGGCAATGCGGGCACGGCGCTGGCCGTTGATGATGGAGGGGCGAAGGCGCTCCTCCTTGGTCATCGACATGATGATGGCCTCGTTCTTATCGAAGATACCTTCGTCCAGGTTACCACCCATCTGGTTAAGCGCACGCTGGCCACCGGGGAGCATGCGCAGAATGCCCTTCATGCCGCCCATCTTCTTGACGGCCTTCATCTGGTCGAGCATGTCGTTCATGGTGAAGCCCTCGCGCAGCATTCGCTCGGCAGCCTCGAGCTGCTCAGCGTCGGCCGCCTCCTGGGCCTTCTCGATAATGCCGACAACGTCGCCCATGCCAAGAATGCGCTTGGCCATGCGGTCGGGGTAGAACGGCTCAAGCGAATCGGGCTTCTCGCCCATGCTCACAAACTTGATGGGCTTGCCGGTCACCTGGCGCACGGAAAGCGCGCCGCCGCCACGAGCGTCGCCGTCGAGCTTGGAGATGATCACGCCGTCAAAGTCGGTGCGCTCGGCGAAGGTCGAGACGACGTTGACAATATCCTGGCCGGTCATGGCATCGACGACCATCAGCACCTGATCGGGCTTGACGGCCTTCTTGATGTCCACGGCCTCCTGCATCATCTGCTCGTCGATCTGCAGGCGACCGGCGGTATCGACGATGACCACGTCGCGCAGGTGGTCAACGGCCTCCTGGATGGCGCCCTTGGCGATATCGACCGGGTGCGCGCCGTCACCGCGGAAGACCGGCACGCCGATCTCGCCGCCAAGCGTGGCCAGCTGGTCGGCAGCGGCGGGACGGTAGACGTCGCACGCGGCGAGCAGCGGCGAGCGACCCTGCTTCTTGAGCAGATAAGCCAGCTTTACGGCTGCCGTAGTCTTACCGGAGCCCTGCAGGCCCACGAGCATGATGACATTGGGGATGCGGTTGCTAAAGACGAGCTTGCTCTCGGTGGAACCGAGCATCTCGGTAAGCTCGTCGAGCACGATCTTGACGACGTTTTGCGCCGGCGACAGTGACTCCATGACCTCGGCGGTCATGCAGCGCTCCTTGGTCTTGGCGACGAACTCCTTAACGACCTTAAAGTTGACGTCGGCCTCGAGCAGCGCCATGCGAATGTCGCGCATGGCAGAGGTAATATCGGCCTCGGTCAGCTTACCCTTGCCGCGCAGGCGGTCAAATGTGTCGTTGAGGCGATCGCTCAGAGAATCAAACACTAGTCACTCCTTAATTGGACTCGCCCACCAGGGCGCGGCAGAAATCTTTGGCATTGAACTCCTGCAGGTCATCGACCTGCTCGCCCACGCCGATGCGCAGGATCGGGAGCTTGAGCTTCTCGGCCACGGCCATGGCGATACCGCCCTTTGCCGTACCGTCGAGCTTCGTCATGATAATACCGTCCAGGCCCAGAGCCTCATTAAACTCGAGCGCCTGGTTCAGGCCGTTTTGGCCGGTGGCGGCATCGATTACGAGGACGACCGAGACGGGCATGGGACCGGCGGCCATATTGGCGGCGCGCTTACGGGTCACGTTAACCACCTTGGCAAGCTCGCGCATAAGCTCGGGACTCGTGTGCAGACGACCGGCGGTATCGATAAGCACCAGGTCGCTGCCGCGCTTGTCAGCCTCGTCGAGCACGTCGTAGCAAACGCTCGCCGGATCGGAGCCGCGGTCGCGCTTGATGACGGGAACGCCGGCGCGCTGGCCCCACACATCGAGCTGCTCGATGGCGGCGGCGCGGAAGGTATCGGCAGAACCGATCACGACGTTTTTGCCGCGGGCGGCCATGGCGCTCGCGATCTTGCCGACCGTCGTGGTCTTGCCGGCGCCGTTGATACCCACAAACAGCACGCAGCTTGGCGTGTCGGCGAACGGATCGCGCTCGATGGGCACAAAGTGCTGTTCGAGCTGCTCGGCTAGGGCACGACGGAGCTGCGGGGCGGTCTTGAGGTTCTTCTTGGCCGCGGCATCGCGCAGGTCATCAGAAACCTGGATGGCGACCTCGGCTCCCATGTCACCCATGACGAGAGTGTCCTCAAGGTCCTCCCAAAAATCCTCGTCGACCTCGCCGCCAAAGTAGAAGACCTCGTTGAGGGCCTCGCGGCTGCGCTCGAGTCCGCGCGAGAGAGCGTCAAAGAATCCCATTATGCATTCACGACCTTTCCGGTTTCGCGATCGAGTTTTTGCGAGACGACGCGACTGACGCCGTCGGCTTGCATCGAGACGCCGTAGAGAACGTCAGCGTCCTCCATAGTACGGCGCTGATGTGAAATGACCAAGAGCTGCGTATCGGAACGAAGTACATCAAGGGCGCCGATGAGCTTGGACAAGTTGGCGTCGTCGAGCGCCGCCTCGACCTCGTCCAGCACATAAAACGGCACCGTACGTGTGCGGTACACGGCAAAGAGCAGGGCGAGCGCCGTCAGGCTCTTCTCGCCACCCGACATGAGCATCATCTTGGTGATACGCTTGCCGCGCGGCTGCGCCACGACCTCGATGCCCGTATCAGCCGGATGCTCGGGGTCAGTCATCTCCAGATGAGCCTGGCCTCCCGGGAAGAGCATGGCGAAGATCTCGCGGAAGTTCGCATCGACCTTCTCGAAGGTTACCAGGAACGCCTTGCGCATCTTACGGTCGATAGCCACGGTGATCTTGGTGAGCGCCTTACGCGCGCTCTCCAGATCGGCCAGCTGCTCCTCGATGTAATCGGCGCGGCGCTTGAGCTGCTCGTACTCTTCCATGGCAACCTGGTTCACAGGGCCCAGGTTGTTGATTTGGCGCACGAGCTGGTTGAGCTCACGCTCGGCAGCGTCGCGGTCGGTGGGCGCGGGAAGCATGAGCGCTTCCTCGAGTACCGTGGTGCCGTCGGCGGTGATGGCCTTGATGGCCGCCTCCACCTGCACCTCGAGCTTGCCGCGTGCGACCTTGAACTCGTTTTGCGTCGCGGCAGCGGTATCAACCTTATCTTTGGCGCGAGCGACTTCGGCCTTGGCGTCCTCGATGGTCTTCTTGAGCGAGGCGGAGTCTGCCTCCTCGAGCGAAGCCTGGTCACGAAGGCGCGCGGCCCAGTCCGAGGCGCGCTCCAGCAGGGCCGAGTAGCGCTCGTGCATGGGATCGACGCGCAGTCGCAGCAGCTCAAGCGAGCGCGAAGCCTGGCGCGTTCCGCGGATACGGCGGTCGATACCTTCCAGACGATGCTCCAGATCGGGAACGCGGCCCTTCAGCGAACGCAGGCGTTCACTCGTCTGGGCTAGGCGAACCTTGGCGTCGGCGAGCTTGCCGGAAGCCTCGGAATCGTCACGGCGAACGCGGTCGAGTTCGTCGTTGGCCTCGGCAATCTGCAAGCCCAGATCACTTGCCTGCGCGCGGGCCTCGTCACGCGAACGGGTGAGTTCATCAACCCGCGGGCGCGCAGCGCGAACGGCTTCGGAGGCCTGCTCGCGGCGCTTGGAGATGCGCACGCGCTCGACCTCGGCATTGTTGGCGCTTTGCTCCAAGCGGCCGATCTCGGAGAGCAGCGAGCGGCGCTCGCCCTCAAGACGGGCGATCTCGCCGGCGGCATCGCCCTCAGCGGCACGGGCCTCCTCGACGGCAGCGTTGGCCTCAACGACTTGGTCCGAAGCATGCTCAAAGATGGCAGCCAGATCGGGTTCCAGGCCCTCGAGCTCACGGATGCGGCGCTTGCGCTCCAAGGCACCCGAAGCCTCGCCGGCATCAAGCCCCACGCGCACCAGGCCGCCGCAGGCGACGCGGGCGCCATCGGGAGTCACATAGGTCACACCGTCAACGACAGGCGCAGCCAGCGCGGCAGCCAAGTCATCGACCACGTAATAGCCGCCGAGCAGCGCCTCGACGACGGGTCCGTAGCCTGCGCGCACGGACAGACGATCAACCAGACGGGTACCGGCAGCGCCCTCAGCGGCGGTAGAGCCGCTCACGTCGCGCGCCACCAGCAGTGCCTCGCCCGAGGCCTTCTTCTGGTCCAGAGCGGCACGACTGGCACGCTCAAGCGCAGACGTATCGTCGAACAGAAGCGCATCGATATCGCCGGCGAGCAATTGCTCAACCAGGCCCTCAAGCTCGCGCGGGGCCTCGAGCACGTCGCCCAGACGACCCGAGACATCGTCGCCCAGCGCACCCACCAGACGGCTCACGAGCGGCGAGCTGTCGGCCATACGGGAATCGAGCTTCTTTTGGCTGGCAAGCTCCGAGCGCACCTCGGACAACTTGTTGCGCGCCTCACTCTCACGATTACGCAGGTCCTTCAGGGCCGCGCGTGCCGTCTCGGTGGCCTCACGCGCATCGACCTGAGCCTGGCGCGCTTCCTCAAGAGCGCCCTCAAGCTCCTCGGCGCGGTCGCGACGGCTCTCGAGCGAGGCCGTGACCTCCTCGAGCTGCTCGTCAATCTGCTCCAGGCGCGAGGCATACATGTTGTCCTCGACCTCGGCATTGCTCAAGGAATCCTTCACCTTGGCGAGCTCGAGCGCGGCATTATCAGCCACGCGTTGCACATCGCGTTGCCCACGCGTAAGCTGCGAAATCTGATTGTCGAGCACCACGCGCCGCTCGTGGAGCTCAGCGGCGGCAGGACCAGCGGCGTCAACGTCCTCCTGGGCCTGCCTGTGCGCACCGGTCACTTCCTCAAGCTGCGCACGCGCGTCCTCGAGCTCCTCGACAACGCGACGACGCTGATGCTCGGAGCTCGAAATCTGCCCGCGCATGTCAGACAGGCGCGACACCATGTTGTGGCCCTTTTCCTCAAGCAGGCGCATATCGGAGTTAATGCGACCGACCACATCTTGCATATGACGACGCTGCTCGCCCAGGTCGCCCACAAACAGGCCCTTTTCCTCGAGCATGACCTGTAGCTTTTCGAGCTCGCGCTCCTTTTCTGCAAGACGGTAGCGGGCGAGTTCCAGCGAAGCATCGGCTTCTTTGGCCGCGCTCTCCA
>DBGFJU010000046.1:0-35091 GCA_048529485.1 Collinsella aerofaciens
CGCGGCCGTGCGCGCCGGCGTTGGGTCGTCGCGTGCTCGCTACAGAAAAGCTGATAACTAAGTTTGTGTGCCGCCCCTATCGGGACGGCACGTTTTTGTATGGGGGCTGGTTGGGATGGCACCGTTCATGGGTAGGGTACACTGGGTAGCGACTTTTAGTTTATCTACTACCTGATGGGGTGTTTTTGTATGGGTAAGAAGTCTCGGGCTCGGGTTGCTGCGGCGGGGACTCGCAAGGATCCTGGTCGTCGGGTTGCCGAGGGTAAAAAGGCCGATCGTGCTGAGAAGGACAAGAAAGTCGGCGCGCATGCTCATCCTGAGTGGGCGCCCCATTTGAATTCGGCTAGTGAGGATTTGACTGCCAAGTTGTTTACTCTGGTCGAGGTAATTTTGGGCGTGGTGCCCCTTGTGGTTATCGGTTTATTCTTGGCTTCGAAGGACGCCACGAGTGTCGATAAACTCACCGAGGTCTTTTCGCAGGAGCCCTCGATGGTGGTCACGTTTATTTCTGCGTGCTTGCAGCCGTTTGTGGCGTACATGCTGTATATGGTCTATCGCAAATACTGCGAGGGTGATGCGGGCTTTGCCGCCGGCAACCTGATCGGCCTCTTGTGCTCCGAGATTTTGCTGCTCAATATTCCCGGCGTCATCGGCATGGGCATCTTGCTGTGGCGTGTCTGGCGCAACGTTGCCCCGCACTTTGAGAGCTGGTTGTTTGAACGCCGTGCAATGGGCGTGCTGGCAGACATCGCGGGCTCGCTCGTGATTCTAGCCTTGGCGTTTATGTGCGCCACCGCCGCCCGAGGTCTCGCGGGCATGTAAGCTGCCTTTACCGACTGCGGAGCACTGGGCGGGGAGACACCTTTCCCTCTCGCTCACGGCTTCGCAGAGTCGCACGAGGCAAAGGTTTCCCCGCCCTGCGCTCCGGCGTTGAGTCGTCGCATGCTCGTTACAGAAAAGCTGATAATAAGTTTGTGTGCCGCTCCTTTGGGGCGGCACTTTTTGTGTGGGGTCCCGGTCTCCACAATTTCCGTCAAGCTTTTGGTTAGATTTTGGTCAGTTGGCGTAAGGGTGGAAGGCCAAAAGATTGCTGGCGAAAAAAGCTCAGAGAAAGTGCTGGTAGGGGAGTTGTTGAGCTTTTCGACAGCTTTTGAGCAAAAGAAACTTTGTGGCTATTGCCGGCGATTGCGTTGTCGCGGCCATGGCGGTGCGGGATGCTGGGCGTAAGCGTCGAATGCTCCGATTTTGGAGGCCAGCATGGATTTGTTTCTTGAGACTCCGCAGCAACAAGCTGAGCGCATGTTGCGCCAGCAGCAACGACTTATGGAGATGCAAATGCAAGGGGTAGCCGCCCAGCCCCCTGCGCAAAACGTTACGCCCGCGGTTTCGCCTGCGGGCGGATTGGCGCCAGAGAACTATTCCGTACAACAAGATTCATATGCGCAGGAGCTTGCGTTCGACAAACGCCGCACGCGTCGCCGCCGCGTGGGCCAGCGCCTGCGCACATTGGCGATGATCGTGCTCATTCCGCTAGGACTTGCGGCGATTTTCTTGGTCTCGTATGCGCTCACCTGCATCCTCAACGGCGCTTCGCCCGGCGAAGTGCTCCAACATCTGTCAGCCCTGGGCCAGCGCCTAGGCGATGTCATAACAACAATCCGCACCGGCTGGGAGAGCTAGCGTTTGTAACATTAGGACTTCTAGGGTGTAGGGATTATCGCCACGAGCGGAATTCTTGCATCCTGTTGGTCCTGTCGTGCGACTGAATAGTATTATTGAAGTTGAATAATAATAGGATTTGTTATGTATAAGCAGGATTTAGAGCAGACTCTGTTGGGCATTGACGAAGAGGCAGAGCTGGAAATAGGTCCAAGAGACGACAGGCCGAGCGTTGTATTGGTGGGAGGAAGCGCCTTCATGCTAAACGATGTGACGAATCGTTCGGTTACACATGACATCGATGTGTTTGAGGCGGACAGGTGCCTCCGCGAGATCATAGCTCGATACCCCGAGGTGAATGGTATGGCGGTGGCATATTGTAATCAGATGCCATTCAATTACGAAGATCGTTTGATCCCCTTGGATATTGGGGCGCGTTTTATCAGGTACTTTACGCCATCCTTGGAGGATCTGGCGGTAATGAAGCTCTATGCCTTCCGTCCGAACGACATCATCGATCTTCATAGTCAGGCATTCGTCGACCGACTTGATTGGGGGCTGCTCGAACGGCTTATATTCGACGAGGGAGAAGCACTGGCGTCGTCGCCTTCGGAGCGGAGTTATCAAGAGATGGTCTGTGCATACAGGCAATACAAAAAGGAGGTGCTCGGTTGAATCTGACCTTTGAGGGATTCTTAAAAGGCTATTGCCGAGAGCTATCCGGACAGCAGTCGCTCAGTTTTAGAAAACTGGTTAAGCAAGCGACGACGGTTGCGCCGCGCGTGGCGGAGCCCCTGTTTTTGCTCGCTTTGGCACAGGGTAAAGCCGAATACGTTCTGGGCTTATCCGAGGGTTCGTGGATGGAAGAGGGTTACCGAGGCGTTTTGTCCTTGTACGCCCAAACGGGTAGCCTGGCATCTCTATGCGCCGAGGATAAACTTCCTAATCGTTATGCCAACGTTTGGCGTGCGTATAGGGCGGTGAAGGAAAAGCCAGTGGCGGACAGAAGGATCAACGCCCTGATGCGAAAAAGAACGTTGGGAGCGCTAGAGGAATCGGGCGTAACGCGCTACGGTCTCTGCCGCGATTTGAATCTGAATAAGGGAAACGTGTACGCATATTTAGCCGGTGATGACTCAAAGGTGAGCAGGGAGACGGCGCGCCGCATTATGGAATATGCGGAGGAGCGGGGCGCCCAAGAAGGGACCGGGCGCCCGGTGCGTATGGCGGGGTAAGATTGATCGCGGTTTTGATTGGTGCTCGATTGGGTTTGTTGGGCGGAGTTTATGTCTGCTATTGATATTGTGCTTGTTGTGATCGCCTTGGTGGCGGTGGGGGTTGCTGTGGCTTGCGCCCTCCAACTCAAGAGCCTGCGTGCCGAGTTGCGGGAGCGTAGCGACAGTAGCGCGGAAACGCTGGCAGCACTCGAGCAGGCTAACAACGCGCTCGATGCCCTGAACGTCGCGCTGGCCGAAACCCGCCGCACGGCCAATGCCATCGCGCAGCAGCAGACGACCGATGCGGCCGTGGAGCAGCAACGCTACCTGACCATCGCACGCGAGTTCTCGCAAGCTGGTGACCGGATGGATGACCTGCGCCGCGAGACGGCCCAACAGCTCGGCGCCAACCGCGAAGGCATTGAGCATCGTCTGGACAAGGTGCGCGAGACGGTTGATGCTCAGCTGGGCGCCATCCGCAAAGACAACAACGTGCAGCTCGATCAGATGCGCGCGACGGTGGACGAGAAGCTCTCTCGCACGCTCAACGACCGACTGTCGGCATCGTTTAAGCAGGTGAGCGACCAGCTCGAGGCCGTGTACAAGGGCCTGGGCGATATGCAATCTATCGCCACCGGCGTGGGCGACCTTAAGCGCGTGCTGGGCAATGTAAAAGCGCGCGGCATTTTGGGCGAGGTGCAGCTGGGTGCAATTCTGGCGGACATCCTTACACCCGGCCAGTATCTGGAAAACGTCGCCACCAAGCCCGGTGCCTCGGAGCGCGTTGAGTTTGCCGTCAAGCTGCCGGTAGACGAGGGCGATCCCGTGCTGCTGCCGATCGATTCCAAATTCCCGGGCGACGCGTACGAGCATCTGATCGACGCCCAGGAGTCGGGCGATGCGGAGGCCGTTGCCGCAGCGCGCAAGACGCTCGATATGATGGTGAAACGCGAGGCAAAGGACATCTGCGAAAAGTACCTGAGTGTGCCGGCAACGACCAACTTTGGCATCATGTTCGTGCCGTTTGAAGGACTGTACGCCGAGGTCGTCAGCCGCCCCGGGCTTATCGAGACCCTGGGCCGCGACTATCACGTCAACGTAGCCGGTCCCAGCACCATGGCGGCCATCCTCAACAGTCTGCAGATGAGCTATCAGACGTTTAAGTTGCAAAAACGTACCGACGACGTGCTGCGCGTGCTCTCCGCCGTCAAGGCCGAGCTGCCGCGCTATCAAAAGGCGCTGCGCCGCGCCCAGCAGCAGATCGAGACCGCGGGCAAAACGGTCGAGGGCATCATCACCACGCGCACCAACGTCATGGAGCGCAAGCTCAAGGACATTGACGTGCTGGAAGATGCCGAGGAGGCCGACGAGATTTTGGGGCTTACGTCCGTGGAGCTGCTCGCAGACCAAAAAGACGAGGACTAATTGCAACAAGACGGTGGGGCGCCGGCGTAAACGCGGGTGCCCCGCTGCTTTTCGCATCGCGCTTGCCTGAAGTGCGCTTTAGTGTGCAACAATGGCGTTTCGCCCTATCAGACGCGAAAGGAAGCCCATGTCCCAGAGAAGCACCAGCCCGCTCAGCCGCTCCACCGTGCGTCGCACGCTGCAGCGTTTTTGGGACGTCACGCGCACGCAGCCGCTGATTGTCTTTCTCTCGGTGCTCTCGTCGGCGGGCTACATCTTTTTGCTGACGTTTGCCAATACCTATGTGATGGCCCTTATTGTCGACCGCGTTCAAGCCGCTCCCGTGGTGGGCGACCAGGTGTTTGAGGTCTTCGGCCCCTATATCCTGGCGCTCGTACTCGTTAACCTGGTGGGTCAGATCCTCTCCAAACTGCAAGACTACACCGTCTACAAGCTTGAGATTGCGGGCAACTATCACCTGGCGCGTCTATGCTTCGACACGCTCTCCAACCAATCCATGACATTCCATACTAGCCGCTTTGGCGGATCGCTTGTGAGCCAGACGAGCCGTTTTATGAGCGGCTACACGGGTCTGGTCGACGTGACGGTGTATTCGCTCATCCCCACCATCACCTCGGTCATCTGCACCGTGGCCGCACTCGCCCCGGTGGTGCCGACGTTTACCGTGATCCTAGTGTGCATCATGGTCGTCTACATCGCGTTTGTCTGGCTTATGTACAAGCGCATCATGCCGCTTTCAGCCGCGACGTCCGCCGCGCAGAACAAGCTGTCGGGCGTGCTGTCCGACGCGGTCACGAACATCTTGGCCGTCAAGACTTGCGGGCGCGAGGACTTTGAACGCGATCTGTTCGACGCCGCCGATCGTGCCGCGCGCGATGCCGAGACGGTCTCGATGCACGCCATGATGCAGCGCAACTTTACGACCTCGGGTCTTATCGTCATCACTATGGCCGTGGTGAGTGTGTTCGTGGCGGGCGGCAACGCGTGGTTTGGCATCTCGGCCGGCTCGCTTGTCATGATCTTTACCTACACCTATAACCTCACCATGCGCCTGAACTACGTAAGCTCCATGATGCAGCGCATCAACCGCGCGCTCGGCGATGCGGCCGAGACGACGCGCGTGCTGGACGAGCCGCGTCTGGTGGCAGACGACGAGAACGCTCCCGAGCTTAAAGTGACCGAGGGCGCGATTGATTTTGAGCACCTGAGCTTTGCGTACCGTGACGCTGCGGCGGGCGAGAGCGTGTTCGATGACCTGACACTTCATGTGGCGGCGGGCCAGCGCGTGGGCCTGGTGGGCAAATCGGGCTCGGGTAAGACGACGCTCACCAAGCTGCTGCTGCGCCTGGACGATGTTCAGGGCGGCCGCGTGCTCGTGGACGGTCAGGATGTCTCGCACTGCACGCAGCAGAGCCTGCGCCGCCAGGTTGCCTACGTGCCGCAGGAGGCGCTGCTGTTCCATCGCTCCATTCGCGAGAATATCGCCTACGGCCGCCCCGACGCCACCGACGAGCAGATCCGCGAGGCAGCGCGCCTGGCCAATGCCCTGGAGTTTATCGATCGCCTGCCCCGTGGCTTTGACACCATGGTGGGCGAGCGCGGCGTTAAGCTTTCGGGCGGCCAGCGCCAGCGTGTGGCCATCGCCCGCGCTATTCTGACCGATGCGCCGATTCTGGTGCTCGACGAGGCGACGTCTGCCCTGGACAGCGAGTCCGAGGCGCTGGTGCAGGAGGCGCTCGAGAACCTGATGCGCGGCCGCACCTCCATTGTGGTGGCACATCGCCTGTCCACCGTGGCGGCGCTCGACCGCATCGTGGTCCTGGCGGACGGCGAGATCGTCGAGGACGGTACGCATGCGCAGCTCGTCGAGGCGGGCGGCGAATACGCAAGCCTATGGGGCCGCCAGACCGGCGCATTTTTGGAGGCGTAAAGACTCCATACGTGGGACAATCGTGCCCATAGGTTTGTTATGCCGCCGAGCCGAGGAGTCGTTATGCCACGCGAGACCAATGCCGCCAAACGCGAGCGCGCCATCGAGGTGTGCGAGCGCCTTAACCGTCGCTATGGCCCGGTCGAGTGCTTCTTGGACCACGAGAATCCCTTTAGGCTGCTCATCGCGGTACTGCTCTCGGCTCAAACGACCGACGCGCAAGTCAACAAGGTGACGCCGCGGCTGTTTGCCCAGTGGCCCACGCCCGAGGCCATGGCCGGGGCGAGTGTTGCCGACGTGGCGGACACGATCAAGTCGCTCGGCTTCTACAAGAGCAAGGCCAAACACGCCGTGGAAGCGGCGCAGACGATCGTTGCCGATTACGGCGGTGTAGTGCCGGCGGATATGAAGGAGCTCGTCAAACTGCCGGGTGTGGGGCGCAAGACGGCGAACATCGTGCTCAACGTGGGGTATGGCATCGTGGAAGGCATCGCGGTGGATACGCACGTCAACCGTATCGCGCATCGCCTGATGCTGAGTCCCAAGACGCACGCCAAAGAGCCGCTCAAGACCGAGCAGGATCTGCTCAAGATCTTGCCGCACGAGTATTGGGAGTCGGTCAATCACCAGTGGATCACCTTTGGCCGCGAAATCTGCGACGCCCGCAAACCCAAGTGCGACGAGTGCCCGCTAGCAGACCTTTGCCCCAGCGTGCGTGTGACGGGGTAGGGCCCGGCACGTTTTGTCGGCACCCGAAGACGGCGACCAATGTTGCGCAACACATTTGGGCTGCGAAGGCTCAATATGATGGCGGCAGATACCGTTTGTTGTGAGGGGATGCCCGAATATGTTTTGCACCAAGTGTGGATCCGAGATGCCCGACGGAACCGATTTTTGCACGAACTGCGGGGCGCTCATGGGCGCTGCCTCTCCGGCGGCCGCGCCTGCTGAGCCCACATCGATGCCGGCGGCAGGGATGCCTTCCGTGCAGAAGAAGTCGTATAAGCGCGCGGTGATTGTCGGCATATGTATAGCGGGCGTGCTGGTGGCCGGTGGCGCTGCGCTGGCGCTGACCGGCGTGCTGGGTCCGCTTGGGCAGGGCAATTCATCGCAGATTACAGTACTTGGGTCCGACGAGGGTTCGGCCGAGCACAAGGACAAGGGAAGCGCCAAGGAGAAGCCTGCTGAAGAGCAAGAAGAGCCGGAAGAGCCCGAGCAGACGGGCGGCAGCGTAAAAGTCGACCTCAACGACCAGGCAACTTATGCCGCCGCAAACCTGTTCCTGTCGAACTTTACGGAGGAACACTTCGATCGGGACTGGTATCAGGCGGGCGGCTTCGATTCGACTGACGGACTTTCTGATGACGAGAAATACAAGCTGGTCAAGTTTATCTGGTGCCATTTTATTGACAACGCGCCGTATCGAATCGAGAAAGGCGACTATGACAACGGTCACTATCAGCGCATGGCGACCGATGTGATCAATAGGGAACTCAATCGCCTGACGGGTCTGACGCTCTCGGATGCTGACATGACCTTTGATAAAGGGTCGGGTGGGCAGATGCTTGCCGATTCGGCCGAAGCGCATGACGGGTACTTGTATCTGAAGCAGGAATACGGCCAGGGAAATTACAACCCATCGTGTGCCATCGTTACGGGCGCGACTGACCTTGGCGACAACATCTACGAGCTCACCTATGAGGTTTACAGTGCTGGCGGTGCGTTACTTCCTTCCGACATCCCCGAGAGCACCTACGGCCTGCCAAAGGACCAGTTCATCGCCGCAATTCAAGCGGATGCATCCAGGGGCCGTACCGAAACTTGCACGGTCCGCGTCGCACAGGGTGACGGCGCCCCGACCTTCACACTGCTTAAAATGGGCGTCTACGATTAGACTCGGCGTATAGCTCACTCTGATAACGCCAGGCGACTCGTCCGTCTGGCGTTTTTGTTGCGGGGCTGGGCATGCGCTTGAGCTGGAGTATTTGTCGCCTCCTGCCGCCTCATGCAAAAATGTGTTGCTAATTTAGAAGCCTATTCAAGCGCGCCGAAGTCGTGCGTGCTGGCGTAGCATGAGCAAAAAATCAAGCAATGGAGGGTAACGTGGCAACATTGAAGACGCGAGAGCTCGAAGATTATTTTGAACGCATCGTACGCACGCGCGAAGGTGACCTACCTGGTCGTCGCAAAGGCGACGAATACTTGTCTCAAACCCATGCGCTCTACCATGGTGATCCTGCGCCCTGGGCTCTGACGCCAAAGATATTCGACATGGATATGACGGCGCTTCTTAAGGAGGCCGCCGAGCGCATGTACGGCATTATGGACAAGGTGACGCGGGCGTTTTGTTCCGATGCCTCCGTGCGTGCGTGGTTTCGCATGGATCCGGCTTTTGCTGACCTGTGCGCTATGGATGCCGGCTATGATTGCCAAATTCCCCTTGCGCGTGTTGATATCTTTCTTGACGAAGATGCCGGTTCGTATACGTTTTGCGAGCTCAATACCGACGGCAGTGCCGGAATGGTAGTGACCGATGCGGTCTGTCAGGCGGTGCGAATGACGCCTTCCTTTGAGGAGTTTGCATCCGACCACCCAGGCTTTCGGCAGTACGATTTGTGCGGTAGCTGGATAGACGCATTGTTTGAGACCTATGCAGAGTGGAAGCTGGCCCATCCTCGCCGCACCGAGGATAGTGCACGATCGGACGACGGGGCCCGCGTTGACGAGGGGCTCTATGCACCGCAATCAAAAATATATCCTGCTTCGGTGGCAATCGTCGACTATTCGGAAAGCATCGACTTGGAAGATGCGGCTCATTTTGTCGACCTTATGAGGCGACGGGGTGTGGTGGCGCGCTTTGCGGATGTGCGCGACCTGCGGATTGGCGAAGACGAGAGCGGTGCTAGGCGGCTGTGCGATGCCGCCGGTCCTATTGATTGCGTTTGGCGGCGCGCGGTGACCGGCGAGCTGTGGGATAAGCCGTGCGACGGACGCTCGGCCTTAATTGAGGCTGCCCAAGAAGGGCTCGCATGCGTCGTCGGCGGATTTAGAACGTGGCCGTGTGCGACTAAGACCGTATTTGCATTTCTGTGGTCTCGGGCCGGTCAGTCCTTGTTGAGCCCGGAGGAGCAATCGTTTGTACGGGAGCATGTGCCCTATACCGAGATTTTGGACGAAAGCGCCCAGTTGTCGAGATTTGCCGAAAAGGATCGATGGATTGTCAAGCCGTGCGGCGGCTACAACGCGGTTGGCGTTGTTGCCGGCTTGGATGCCACGGAACGGGAATGGTCCCAGGTGCTTGCTCGCGCTGCGGCCGCTGGGGCGATTGTACAGGAGTATGCTCAGCAGTATCAGACTCCCTGCTTGCGCGGAACGCTTGTCAATGGGCCGCATCGAGGAGAGGCACCCAAAGGACTTGTGGATGATCTCGGTTTTGCGCCCGCTTCTAATATGGAAGGCCTGTACCTGTATCGCGGTCGTTTCGCGGGCGTGTACACACGCGTCGGCTTTGCCAACACCATAGGCGAGTGGACGAGCCGCTTGAACGTTGCGAGCTTTTTTGAGGAATAGCCGTTTCTTGGGGCACCTTCCGTGGTTGCGGCGTTCGAAGTGACGGGGAGATTTTGGCGAAGCCGATGAGCCCGGTTCTATCTGGCGTTTTTTGCGGGGCTGGGCGTACGCTTGAGCTGGAGTCCTCTCCATGCGCTACCATGACAGGCAACGAATTTGACGAACGACCCGCCGAGCTTGCCCCGGCGGGCTTTTGGCGTTGCAATGCCGGAGGAACAGCATGCTCATTCACCGTATAGCCGCGCAGCTCTACACTGCCGAGGCCTTGCAGACCGTCGAGGCGGGACTCGATGCCGGCGAGGACGTGACGCTGGCCGTGTCGCAGTCGGGTCGCACGCTTATGGCGGCCGCCCAGTTTGCGCGCCGTCCGCGCCCGACGGTCTACATTGTGAGTGGCGAGGATGCGGCCGATCGCGCCGCGCGCAGCCTTGCCGCCTACGTGGGCCTGGCGCACGTGTGCCGTTTTCCCGAGCGTAAGGACTATCCGTGGCGCGAGCAGGCGCCCGACGACGCCGTGGTGGCGCAGCGCTGCGAGGCTCTGGGGCGCATCGTGCGCGGGGACAACTGCATCATGGTTGCCTCGGCCCGTGCGCTGCTGCGCTGCGTGCCGCCGGTCGAGAGTCGCTATTGGGAGTCCACCACTTTTGCGGTGGGTGAGGAGATTCCTTTTGACGAGGTGCCGCAGCGCCTGGTGGGCATGGGCTACACCAATGCCGGCGCCGCCGATGCGCCCGGTCTGTTCCGCGTTCACGGCGACACCGTCGAGGTGTTCCCCGCGCAGGAGAAGGCGCCCGTGCGCATCGAGTTCTTTGGCGACGAGATTGACCGCATCCGCCGCATGGTGAGCTCCACGGGCCAGACCATCGGCAACGAGGACAGTATCGAGATCTTCCCCTGCCGTGAGCTGGCGCTTACCGACGAGGCCGTTCACAACATGCACGTGGCGCTCTACCGCGCAAGCCAGGACGACAGCAAGTTGGCGGCGCTGCTCGAGATGGTGGATGCGCGCATCGTCACGCCTGAGCTCGACCGCTTTTTGCCGGTGATGTACGGCCAGACCGTGAGCCCGCTGTCGCACGTGAGCAGCAAGGCGCTCGTGGTGCTGTCCGAGCCGCGCTCGCTGTTCGACGATTGCCTGCGCGCCTACGAGGATATTGAGGCCCGTGCCGGCGAGGCGGGGGTCGACCGTCTGGACGGCCTGTACGTGCGCGCCCAGCAACTCGACTTTGGCTCCCAGCAACGCCTGAACTATGTGAGCCTCATCCGTGCCGGCGGTGCGGTGACGGCCGAGCTCAAGATTGAGCAGCCTGCCATCGCAGGCTCGGACAACCGTTTCATGACGCGCATCCAGGAGGTCGTGGGTAAGCGCTATGCCTGCGTGTTTGCCATCCCCGACCGCGGTGCGCGCGAGTCGATGGAGCTTACCTTTGGCGACGAGGGCATTACCTTTGAGGAATCGCTGACCGCGGCGCCCGAAAATGCCGGCGCTATTGGCGACCGTGTGCGCGTGGCAGCGGCGGATTCCGCCGATCGTGCCGCACGCCAGGAGGCCCATGCTTCCATTCGCGAGCGTCGCGCCGACGCGCTCAACGCCCGCTCGCTCGAGGCGGGCGCCGCGCAGGCTGCCGCCGGAGCCGCTGTGCCCACCATCTCGCGCGGGCGTGTGACCTTTGTGGACGCGGCCCTGCCGCAGGGCGTGGTGGTGCCCGACGCCAATTTGGCCGTGTTCTCGATCGCCGACCTCAACGCCCGCATGGATGCCAACCGCGCGCGTAGCCGCCGCAAGGTTGACATTACACAGATTACCTTCCCGTTTAAGCCGGGTGACTACGTCGTTCATGCCACCCACGGCATCGCGCTCTTTAGCGAGATTGCGCGCCAGGAAGTGGGCGGCAAGGAACGCGACTACTTTTTGCTGGAATATGCCGATGGCGACAAGCTCTACGTGCCGTTGGAGCAGGTCGACCGCATCACACGCTATGTTGGCCCCGACGGCGACAGGCCGCGTCTGACCAGGCTCAACACCGCCGACTGGACGCGGGCTACCAACAAGGCGCGCAAGAATGCCAAAAAGCTGGCGTTTGACCTGGTCGACCTCTATACGCGCCGCTCGTCGATTACCGGTATCGCCTGTCCGCCCGATACGCCCGAGCAGATCGAGATGGAGGAGAGCTTCCCCTACGACGAGACGCGTGACCAGCTGGAGGCTATCGCCGACATCAAGGCCGACATGGAGGCGCCCAAGCCCATGGACCGCCTGCTGTGCGGCGACGTGGGCTTTGGCAAGACCGAGGTCGCCCTGCGCGCGGCCTTTAAGTGCGTGGACTCCGGCCGCCAGGTCATGGTGCTCTGCCCCACGACCATTCTGGCCCAACAGCACTACGAGACCTTCTTTGAGCGCTTTGCCCCGTTTGGCCTGGAGGTCGAGGTACTCAGCCGCTTCCGCACGCCGGCGCAGCAAAAGCGCGCGCTCAAGGCGTTTGCCGAGGGCACGATTGACGTGCTCATCGGCACGCACCGTCTGCTTTCGGCCGACGTGAACCCCAAGAACCTGGGCCTGGTGATCATCGACGAGGAGCAGCGCTTTGGTGTGCAGCACAAGGAGCAGCTCAAAAACCTGCGCGAGCAAATCGACGTGCTCACGCTCTCGGCAACGCCGATTCCGCGAACCATGCAGATGGCCACGAGCGGCGTGCGCGACATGAGCCTGATCACCACACCGCCGACCGGGCGTCGTCCCGTGATCGTACACGTGGGGGAGTACGACCCCGACGTGGTGAGTGCGGCGATTCGCCTGGAGGTGGGCCGCGGCGGTCAGGTGTACTACGTGTCCAACCGCGTCAAGACCATCGACGATGCCGTGGCGCGCGTGCACGAGGCTGCGCCCGAAGCGCGCGTGGGCGTGGCGCACGGCAAGATGAGCCCGCGCGAGGTCGAGGACGTGATGATCGAGTTCGCGACCAAAAAGATTGACGTGCTTATCGCCACGACCATCGTGGAGAGCGGTATCGACAACGCAACGGCCAACACGCTCATCATCGAGGACTCGCAGCGTTTGGGCCTGGCGCAGCTCTACCAGCTCAAGGGCCGCGTGGGCCGCTCGGCCACGCAGGCCTACGCGTACTTTATGTTCCCGGGCGAGCTGCCGCTCACCGAGGAGGCCACGGCGCGCCTGACCGCACTTTCCGAGTTCCAGGACCTGGGCAGCGGCATGCGCATCGCCATGCGTGACCTGGAGATCCGTGGTGCCGGCTCGCTCATGGGCGCCGAGCAGCACGGCAACCTGTCGAGCGTGGGCTTTGATCTGTTTACGCAGATGCTGGGACAGGCCGTGGCCGAGGCGCGCGGCGATGATGACGCCGGCGTGGAGGCGGCGAGCGTGGGCATTAACCTGCCGGCCGACTACTTCTTGTCCGAGGAGTACATGCCGGCGGTGGACCAGCGCGTGCTCGTGTACCGCAAGCTCGCGGTGGCTGAGGACCTGGAGAGTATCGACGAGGTGCAGGAGGAGACCGAGGCCGCGCATGGCGAGCTGCCGTTGGCGGGACTCAACCTGTTCAATCGCGCGCGCATCCGCATTCGCGGTGAGCGCCTGGGGCTCGAGAGCGTTACGCTCAGTGGCGGCCGCATCACGTTCTTGGGCGTCGACGTGCCCAAGAAGGTAGCCTTTGAGCTTAAGACCCGCTATGGCGCGGTGAACTTTCCCAAGAGTCGCAAGCTGTCGGTGCCCTACAAGGCGGGCGCCGGCGCGGGCAGCGGCCTGGGTCGCGGCCTCGATGCCAACGACGGCACCGGCCCGGTGGCGGCCGCGCTCATGCTGCTGCAGCAGCTGGGTGCCAGCGACGACGACTAACAAGTAGGGGCGTGGCGGGACGGAACTATCAGCTGCTCTTTGCCCCGCCGCCTCGCAGGTTGATTCTGACCCCATCGAAAGGAAAGCATGTTCGGATACATCTATAAGAAAGATGTCGCCATTATCGCGGTTGTCCTGTGCCTTTGTCTGGGCGTGGGCAGCTTCTTTGATTATCAAATCTCGAGTGCGCTGTTCAACATCGGCAGCATGTACGGTCGCTTTGTCGAGGCGGCCGGTGAGCTGCCGTTCGAGCTGACGGCGAGCATCGCGGGCGTTATGCTCGTGCGCTCGGCACGCCCCGATTCCAAGGCGAGCAAGTGGCTCGCTGCGCTGGGCGTTTTGATCAACGTGGGTCTGGTCGGCTACGAGATTATCGGATCGCTGCGCGTCGGCGGCAAGCTTATTGCGTTTCAGCTGGTTCTGACGTTTGCGTTGGTCATCGCAGCCAACTTCATCGCCTACTGCCTCACGCGCACGACCGAGCCCGACGAGCTTGCACGCTGGGCGTTGATGGTGCTTGCCGTGTGGGTCGCTCAGGCCATCATCCTCAACGTCATTGTTAAGCCGTTGTGGTCGCGCCCGCGCATGCGCGTGATCGAGGTCACGCCGGGGCTCAATTTTCAGCCGTGGTGGGTGATCGGCAACCCCGACAAGTGGGCCTATATCGCCGCCGGCGTGATCAAGGACGGGTTCAAGTCGTTTGCGAGCGGACACACGGCGCATGCGGCGATCGGCCTTATGCTCGCCGGGCTTCCCGCGGCAGCCTTTAAGGAAAAACCTTCGCGTCGCCGCGTGATCTTTTGGGCGGCGGTTGTTGTTGCAGCGTTCGTCGCCTTTGGGCGCATCGTGATCGGCGCGCATTTTTTGAGTGACGTGAGCTGCGGTTTTGCCCTGGTACTGGCACTTGAGTGTCTTGCCGCGCGCATTGCCTATCCTCACGGCGTACAATAGCCCCGTTTGAATCATCTGGCCGATACCAGGTAAGAGAGGATTGCCATGCTCGCGTTTAACAACGACTATTCCCACGGCGCACATCCGGCAGTGCTGCAGGCGCTCGTCGACACCAATATGGAGCCGCAGCCCGGCTACGGTACCGATGCACACACCGAGCGTGCCAAGCAGCTTATCCGCGAGGCCTGTCAGGCCCCCGATGCCGACGTGTTTTTTCTGGTGGGCGGCACGCAGGCCAACGCGACGGTGATCGACATGCTGCTCGCACCGTACGAGGGCGTCGTTGCTGCTGAGACTGGCCACGTCGCCTGCCACGAGGCGGGGGCCATCGAGTTTGGCGGCCACAAGGTGCTCACCATCCCCGGCTACGAGGGCAAGATGCACGCCGAGGATCTGGAGGACTATATCCAGGTATTCTACGAAAACGAGAGCTACGAGCACACGGTGTTTCCGGGTGCCGTGTACGTGAGCCTATCGACCGAGTACGGCACGCTGTACTCCAGGGCCGAGCTCGCGGCGATTCACGCGGTGTGCCAGAAGCGCGAGATTCCGCTGTTTGTGGACGGTGCCCGCCTGGCCTATGCGCTGGCGGCCGATGAGTGCGACATTACCCTGCCCGAGCTGGCGCAGCTGTGCGACGTGTTCTACATCGGCGGCACCAAGTGCGGCGCGCTTTGCGGCGAGGCCGTGGTGTTTTGCGGCATGCACGCCCCGGCGCATCCCATTCCGCGTATTAAGCAGCATGGCGCACTGCTTGCCAAGGGCCGCCTGACGGGCGTGCAGTTTGAGGCTCTTTTTACCGATGGCCTGTATTTTGAGATTGGTCGCCAGGCGATCGAAACCGCGCAGGCGCTTCGTCGCGTGCTGCACGAGCACGGCTACCAGTTCTTCTTGGAGACGCCCACAAACCAGCAGTTTGTGATTCTGCCCAACGAGGACATGGCCCGCATTCGCGAGCATGCCTCGATCGAGTACTGGGAAAAGTACGACGAAACCAACACGGTGGTGCGCTTTTGCACCAGCTGGGCCACGACGCAGGAGGATATCGACGCGTTGGCGGCGGTTCTGTAGCCTGATGTAATGACGAGGGGCCGCCTTGCGCTGGGTTTGGCGCAAGGCGGCCTTTGTTTTTGGGGGAGAAGGGTTGTATGGCCGAGATATCTGAGCCGACGATTCGCCTGGCGACGCCCGATGATGCGCCGGCGTTGCTTGCCATCTATGAGCCGTATGTGCGCCAGACGGCGATTACCTGCGAATACGAGGTGCCGAGCGTTGAGGAGTTCGCCGGGCGCATCAAGCGTACGCTCAAGCGCTATCCATATTTGGTGATGGAGTTGGACGGGCGTCCGGTAGGCTATGCCTACGTGAGTCCGCTTAACAGCCGCGAGGCATACGACTGGTCGGTCGAGACGTCGATCTACCTGGCACGCGATGTGCGCCATGGCGGGCTGGGTCGCAAGCTGCACGACGCGCTCAAGCAATGCCTGGTCGCGATGGGCATCACCAACATGTGCGCCCTCATCGCCGTGCCGCACGACAAGGACGACGAGTACCTGACGCACAACAGCCAGGATTTCCATGCCCATATGGGATATCGCCTGGTGGGCACCTTCGACCGCTGCGCCCAAAAGTTCGGCCGCTGGTACGACATGTGCTGGATGGAGCTGGTCCTGGCCGAGCGCACACCCAACCAACCCAAACCAACCTGGTTCCCCGACCTCCCCAAACCTACCATTTAGGGACAGGTTTATTTTGGCAGGTTAGCCGATGGGCTCGGTGTATTTGGCGCGGTCGGTGCGCTGGATGCGCTTGGAGACATGGAGCGGGCGGCCGTCGGTGTCGTAGACGTAGTCGGTGATCAGGATTAGCGCCTGCCCGCGCTCAACGTTGAGCAAAAACGCCTCGTTTTGCGAGGCATAGCACACCTCAAAGGTCTTGTGCCCCTGTGCCGGCGCGCGATGGAATTCCTGGCGCAGCGTGGCGTAGAGTGAACCGTTGATATCGCGATCGATGAGTGCTTTAAAGCTCGGTGGTAGATAGGTGGTCTCCAGGCACAGTGGCGCATCGTCCAGATAACGCAGGCGGACAAGTTTGACGAGCTTGCTGCCCACGGCGGCATCAAAGAACTTAGCTATGCTGCCGCCCGCCTTGGTAAAGCCCGAGTCCACCGTGCGCGTGGTGGGCTTCATGCCCTGACCCTGGACCTGCGCCGTATAGCTCGAAAACACCAGGTTGTTCTCGTGGAGCGCCGGCGTGTCGGCCACAAAGGCGCCGCGCCCGCGCTCGGTTCGAACCAGACCCTCATCAACGAGCACCTTAAGGGCATGACGCACGGTGCTGCGCGACAGCCCCGATTCGTCCATGAGTTCCATCTCGGACGGCAGCTTGTCCTCGCGTGCGTAGGTGCCGGAAGCGATGCGGTCGCGCAGTATGCCCGCCAAGCGCTCGTATTGGGCCAGTTTCTTTTTAGACGAAGCGTTCATGCAATCAACCTGTATCTAACCTGTATGCGAATCTAATTGAGCATGTATCCAATACAATAACAAAACCGCTGGTAGCTAGTTATCGAAAACCGCATCAGCAAAATTTCTAAGACAAATATAGCATACAACTAGTCGACATAGCCAAAACATGTATGTAACTTGTATACCATCGAGAGCATCAAACGAGAAGAAAGGCTGATGCACGATGACTACTCAGGAACAGGTTAAGGACGTCGTCTCCCAGGTTTTGGCCGACAAGGCAGACAAGGGCGGCATCAAGCGCGTCGTGTGGATTGGCGCCGGCGGATCCAACGGCGGCAACTATCCTGCCCAGTACTTTATGGAGCACGAGGCCACGCAGGTCGTGAGCTCCAGCTACACCAGCAATGAGTTCGTGCACGCCACG
Organism: Collinsella aerofaciens; assembly: GCA_048529485.1. Lineage (GTDB taxonomy): Bacteria > Actinomycetota > Coriobacteriia > Coriobacteriales > Coriobacteriaceae > Collinsella > Collinsella aerofaciens_CJ. Next base: position 17,495 of record DBGFJU010000046.1, read on the forward strand.
CCCGCCTATGTCAACGAGAACACCCTGGCCGTCGTCGTGTCCATGCGCGGCACCAAGGAGACCATCGTCGCCGCCCAGGTCGCCAAGGACCACGGCGCCAGCACCATCGCCATCTATGTCGATGAGTCCGGCCTCACCGAGGTCTGCGACTACAAGATTCAGTATGACAGCCTGGCCGTCGACGAGTCTTGCATGGGCCGTACCAACTCCGCCGTCGTGACCATGATCGCCATGGAGCTTACGCAGCAGACCGAGGGCTATGCCGAGTATGAGACCGCTATGGCCGCCTTCGACCTGGTTGACCCCATCTATCGCAAGGCCGTCGAGTACACCCGTCCGCTCGCCGCCAAGTGGGCCGAGCAAAACGCCGACAAGCCCTGCATCAACGTGATGGCTCAGGGTCCGCTCTTTGGTGCCGCCTACGTCTTTAGCATCTGCAACGTGCAGGAGATGCTGCAGATCGACTCCTGCACCATCAACACCTGCGACTTCTTCCACGGCCCCTTCGAGATCCTGGACAAGCGCACCTCGCTGTTCCAGCTCATCAGCGTCGGCCGCAGCCGCTGCAACGACGAGCGCGGCATCCGCTTCGTCAACCAGTACGGTGGCGAGCGCGTCTATCAGCTCGACGCCAAGGAGCTCGGCCTCAACGACATCAAGGACAGCGTGAGCGAGTACTTCAATCACCTGATCTTTGCCCCGATCCTCAACAACGTGTACATGCGTGCGCTCTCTGCCGTCACCCACAAGGACTACATGACGCGCCGCTACATGTGGAAGCTGGACTACTAGGGGATAGAGCGGCCTAACAGCTCGATGTCCTCATAAGTTGCGGTGGAATAGTTCCTGCTTGGGGGCTTGAAGCCTCTATTTAGGAACTATTTCACCGCAACCGCCCAGTAATCCGCTGGGGGCGGAGGAAAACGGATCACTTATCCGCTCGCCGATTTGTGTCTTGAAAAATGTATATAACGACTATAACGTAGTACGAAACATATTGGAAACAATACCGAGGAGGCTGCGTTGAAGAAAAGCAATCTGGGCTATGTGCTGGTGCTGATCGCCGCGCTTATGTGGGGCAGCATCGGAATCTTTGTAAACGGCATCTCGGCCATGGGCGTTTCGTCCCAGAGCATGGCTGCCTTTCGCTTGTTGGTCGGAGCGCTTATCTTGGCGCCGGTCCTGATGTTTATGGGCTGCCGTCCGGGTGAGGGGTCTACCGTGGCTCAGGGTCCGCTGGCCCTGTTCAAGGCAAGCCCTAAAGAGCTTGTTCCCTGTGCGCTTGTCGGCATCGTCGGTTTGGCCGCCGCCAACACCTGTTATTACGAGTGCATGGGCGAGGTGGGCATGTCCACGGCCTCGGTGCTGCTCTACACCTCGCCGGTGTTTGGCGTCATGCTCGGCCGCGTGCTTTATCGCGAGGACGTGACCCCCAACAAGCTCGTTGCCATTGTCTTTAACATCGTAGGCTGCGTGCTTGCAGTGACCAATGGCGACCTTTCCGGTTTTCATTTTTCGGTTTGGGGCGTCACGTCGGGCGTGATTGCAGGCCTTTGTGGTGCGTCGCTCGCGGTGTTTAGCCGAATAGCAACCAAGACGGTCCACCCGCTGGCTGTCACGTTTTGGGGCTTTGTTTTTGGCGGTGCGGTTATGGCAGCTATCGCGGCTCCGTGGCCGGATGTCGCCGCGGCAATGTCGCCACAGCTGCTGCTGCTGTTCCTTGGCTTTGGACTCATCCCCACAGCCGTTGCTTACATCTTATATATGCAGGGTCTGTCCATGGGGCTCGAGACATCGAAAGTTCCCGTCGTAATGTCTTTCGAGACGGTCGTCACCGTACTGGTGGGCATTGGTGTCTACGCCGAGCCCGCCGGCGCGATTAAAGTCCTGGGCATCGTGTTGGTGCTCGCGTCCATCCTGATTATGAACACCGACTTCTCCAAGCTGCGCAACAGTGTGTTTGTCGGTCATGTCATTGAGAGCATGACCTTTAAGCCCAACGCGTGGTGGACCGAAAAATCTCAGGACATGGATCTGTTTAAGGAACGCACTGGCATCGCGCTGGAGCCCACCGTGCAGGAAAGCCCCTGGTACTTCGTGCGATAGGGGATTGGCGAGGCGTCTGATCGGGCGTCGCCAAGACAGCGCCGACCTACCCTGCACCAACGTTTCGATTGCGTTAAACCCGTCAACGGTCGATTTTCACCCGCGAACGGTCTTTATACTAATTAGCAATATAAGCAACGTATAAGACGTTATAATGACCATAACGAAAAGGAGGAGGCAAGATGAATCAGATCATTCTCGCATCTCATGGCGGCCTGGCCGCAGGCGCCAAAGACACGCTCGAGATGGTTCTCGGCGACGTGTCGAACGTCCACGTCGTGTCGCTTGCTCGTGACGACAAAGAGCCCATCACCAATAAGGTGGACGCCATGATCGCCACGTTCAACGCGGACGACACCGTCTATGTGCTGACCGATATGCTCGGCAGCTCGGTCAACAACAGCATGGTCGAGCTTTCCAAGAACGGCACGAAGTTCACGGTTGTCAGCGGTTTCAACATTCCGCTGGCACTGACGCTCGCTATGAGCCCCGTCCCCGTCAAGGGCGCCGAGCTCGCGGCCCTCATCAACGAGGCCCGCACCGGCCTGACCAACCCCAACGCACCGGTCGAGGCTGCCGCGGCTCCCGCCAAGAAGGCCAAGGCGCCCCGTCACAGCTCCGGTCCCGCCAAGATCGTCCTCGCACGTCTTGACTACCGTCTGCTGCACGGCCAGGTCGTCTTTACCTGGACCACCAAGGTTCAGGCCGAGCGCATCATCGTCGTCGACAACGCTGCCGCCAACGATGACATCAAGAAGGGCGCTCTTAAGCTGGCCAAGCCCCAGGGCGTGCGTCTGAACGTCTTCACCGTCGAGCGTGCCCTCGCCAAGATGGACAAGCTCAACACTCTCGGCGAGCGCGTCATGTTCGTCTTTGGCAACACTGCCGAGATGCTGCAGTTCTGCCAGGGCTACAAGCTCGACGCCATCAACCTGGGCGCCACCGCCAACCACGACGGTGCCGATCAGGTCGGCGGCAAGGACAGCTCCGTCTTCCTCGACGCCACCCAGAAGGCCGACGTCAATCAGCTGCTCGACATGGGCATCAAGCTCTATGTTCAGCAGACCCCTACGTATCAGAGCGTCGACATCGACGCCAAGCTGTAATCAGCCAGGCTTTTGCCTGACTGAAAGGAGAAGGGTATGAATACGTTCATCAGTGCGGTGCTCGTCGGCCTCGTCGGCGTGTTCTGCATGTGGGACTCCCGCCTGCTCGGTCGTCTTAACTTCGAGCAGCCCCTCGTTGGCGCTACGCTCGTCGGTCTGCTGCTGGGCGATGTGCCCACCGGCCTTGCCGTCGGTGCCGCCGTCGAGCTCGTGTCCATGGGCCTGGTGCAGGTCGGCGCCGCCGTTCCGCCCGATATGGTCCTGGGCGGCATCGTGGCCGCTGCCTTCGCATGCCTGACCGATGCTTCCGCCGAGACCGCCATGACGATCGCCATCCCGGTCGCCGTCCTGGGTCAGCTCCTCGGCATCGTGTTCCGTTCCATCATCGCCGCCCTCACCCATGTGGCCGATAGCGCGATCGATAACGGAAAGTTCAAGACCGCCTACCGTATGCACATCTGCGCTGGCTCCGGTCTGTACGCCGTCATGTACTTCCTGCCGATCTTCCTCGCCGTCTTTGTTGGCACCGACCTGGTTCAGGCCATCGTCAACATGGTTCCCGAGTGGCTGTCCACTGGTCTGAACGTTTCGACCAAGATCATGACCGCCTACGGCTTGGCCCTGCTGCTCACCATGATGATCAAGAAGGGTATGACTCCGTTCCTGTTCATCGGTTTCCTGCTCGCCGCTTACCTCAACCTGTCCGTCATCGCGGTCGCTCTGATCGGTGTGTGCCTGGCTGTCGTCTTCATGGGCTTCAAGTTCAACGGTTCCCATGCAGCCGCCGGTGTCGATTCCGACTACGATCCGCTCGAAGACGACGAAGACTAAGGAGGAACACACTATGGCAACCGCAACCAAGGACGTGTCCCTGAACAAGAAGGTCAGCCAGTTCTTCTGGCGCTCCTGGGCCATCCAGGCCTCTTGGAACTACGAGCGTCAGATGAACATGGGCTTCCTCTACGGCATGGTTCCCACGCTCGATCGCCTCTATCCGGATGAGTCCGACCCCAAGCAGCTCGCTGCTAAGAAAGAGGCTTACCACCGTCATATGGCGTTCTACAACTGCACCCCGCAGACGAGCGCTTTCATCCTGGGTCTCACCGCCTCCATGGAGGAGGAGTACGCCAAGGATCCCGAGAACTTCAACCCCGATTCGATTAACGCGGTCAAGACCTCCCTTATGGGCCCGCTTTCCGGCATCGGTGACTCCTTCTTCCAGGGCACCATCCGCGTTATCGCCTTTGGCCTGGGCGTTCAGCTGGCTCAGCAGGGCTCCATCATGGGCCCGATCCTGGCCATGCTCATCTCCATCGTCCCCTCCGTGCTGATTACTTGGTTCGCAGCCAAGATGGGCTATCAGGGCGGCCACGAGTACCTGAGCAAGCTTCAGGGCGGCGACCTCATGGAGAAGCTCATGTATGTCTGCGGCATCGTGGGCCTTATGTCCGTGGGCGGCATGATCGCTACGCTGATCGGCGCCACCACCCCGCTGCAGTTCGCTGAGGGCACCGTCGTTATCCAGGACATCCTGGACGGCATGATGCCCCAGATGATTTCCCTTGGCCTCACCGGCCTTATGTACTGGCTCATCAAGAAGAACGTCAACACCGGTTGGCTTCTCGTGATCGCCATCGTGGGCGGCATCGCCCTCTCCGCGGCCGGCATCCTGGCCTAGTCGCGACCAAGCGTCTAACCGCTTTCCCCCGGGGGCCTGCCTGGCATCCCATACCCCAGGCAGGCTTCCATCCCTAAAATGCGACAATGGGATAGTCCCTTTGTCGCATCCTTAACGGGCCGGCGACTCGGTCCAAACCACGGTAACCCTGCGAGCGCCCGGCAATGTGGCGCCGCAAAAATCGAAAGGAATGTGTCAGATGTACGAGATCGACCTTAACCTCCCTAAGCAGATCGTCGCTGACGTCCTGTCCAACCACGAGATCCACAGCGTCGCTTTCGTCGGCTGCGGTGCCTCCATGTCCGACCTTTACCCCGCCAAGTACTTCCTGGCCAACAACACGGACAAGCTGAACGTTCAGATCTTCACCGCTAACGAGTTCAACTACGACACGCCTTCCTGGGTCAACGAGCACACCTTCGTGATCACCTGCTCCCTCGGTGGCTCAACGCCCGAGACCGTCGAGGCCAACAAGACCGCCAAGAAGCACAACTGCCCGGTCGTCTCCCTCACCAACAAGGCTGGCTCCGCTCTGACCGTCGACGCTGACTACGTCATCGTTCACGGCTTCCACGCCAACTTCGCTGCCAAGTGCGAGAAGCCCGGCTACGCCATCGCTCTTGCTGTCGAGATCCTTCAGCAGACCGAGGGCTATGACCACTACGAGGACATGATCACCGGCCTTACCAACGTCTTCGAGCTCTGCGAGAACGCCGCTCAGCACTGCAAGAAGCTCGCCAAGAAGTTCGCTGAGGACTTCAAGGACGACAAGATGATCTACTTCATGGCTTCCGGTGCCTCCGAGAAGATGGCTTATTCTCACGCCGCCTTCCTGTTCACCGAGATGCAGTGGATCGACGCCGCCGCCTACAACACCGGCGAGTACTTCCACGGCCCGTTCGAGGTTTCCACCGAGGGTAAGCCCTACGTCTTCTTCATGTCCGATGGCGCCACCCGTCCGATGGACGCCCGCGCCCTCACCTTCCTTGAGCGCATGGGCGCCAAAGTCGCTCTGATCGACTCCAAGGACTACGGCCTGGCCGACGCCGTGCCCGCGAGCGTCGTCACCTACTTCAACCCGCTGCTGCACCTCGCCGTTATGCGCGAGTACGGCAACCAGATCGCCGAGGCCCGTCAGCACCCGCTGACCATGCGTCGCTACATGTGGAAGCTTTCCTACTAATCACAAGTAAGTAGACCTTACGGGTTGATTGAGAGGGGATGGGGTTTGCGCCCCGTCCCCTTTTTTGCTTTGGGGAGGGTGCGTCTGTCGCGTCGCAAAACCCCAGATAAAACCTACCAAAATAAACCTGTCCCTTTTTGGCAGGTGGGAGGAGATGCGTATGATCAAGGCAGTGCTGTTTGATATGGACGGCGTGCTGGTCGATACCGAGTGGTTCTACAACCGTCGTCGCGTGGCGTTTATGGAGGAGAAGGGCTTCCACTTTGACGAGATCCCCGATCTTTCGGGGTCTAACGAGCCGGCCATTTGGGAGGCGCTGGTGCCCGACGATGTTGAGCTGCGCGAGCGCCTGCGCGTGGAGTACAAGCAGGTCTACAGCCCGGACCATCCCGTTCCGTATTCCGAGCTTCTCAACGAGCAGACGGAGCCGGTGATGCGTGAGCTACACGAGCACGGCGTGAAGTGCGCCATCGCGAGCTCGTCCTATCGCGAGTTGATCGACGAGCTGGTGGAGATTGCCGGTATCGCCGACGTGCTGGACTACACCATCAGCGGTCACGAGTGCAGTGCGTTTAAGCCCGACCCCGAGATCTACCTGCGTGCCATGGAGGCGCTGGGTGTAGAGCCTGCCGAGTGCCTGGTTATCGAGGATTCGCCTTTAGGCATCGAGGCCGGCAAACGCTCCGGCGCCCGAGTCCTGGCGCTGCGTCCGCACGAGGGCGTCAACCTCGATCAATCGCGAGCCGATGCCGTTATTGATAATCTGACCGACATTTTGGCCGCTTTGTAGCGTCAATCCGCCGCGAGAAGCACTGATTCACGCGTCTTTTGCTGCGGATTGGCTTAATTTGTCATCTATTTGGATCCGTTTGGCTTCGATTCGGATTAAGTGAGTAGACTTTTTGGTGCAGGACGAGCACAAAGCGCATCTGCTCTAGTAAAACCGCAGGTCACAGGGGTGGCGGTTTTGGGTGTGCTCTGCAGGTCGCGTAAAGTCTACTCACTTGTAATTTGGGCCTTTGGTCGTGGGGTTGCTGGTCCCGCTTTGGTTGTCGAGAGAGGGTGAATTGAAGCGCCCCCGCACGCTCCATGCTACAATCGCGGACATACCCCACAACTACATCTGCCTTCGAAAGGAGCCTGCGTGGCGAACGCCATCGATCAGCTCACGGACCGAGTGCTCGTACTTGGCCGCCTCACCATCGTCCGCCGCGCTATTACTGCCGTGGCGGTCACGATTTCCGCCGTTCTCCAGACATTCCTGATCCAGGCGTTCATTCAGCCCGCCGACTTGCTTCCGAGCGGCCTCACCGGCGTTGCGGTCCTGCTCGATCGCGTTACCTCGCTGGGCGGCGTTCACATCGACATCTCGCTCGGTATGCTCGCGCTCAACATCCCCGTGGCGCTCCTATGCTGGAGCGGCATCAGCAAGCGCTTCGTCATCTTCTCGATGATGCAGGTCGTGCTCTCGTCGCTGTTCCTCAACGTCTTTCACTTCGCTCCATTTTTGGGCGACAAGATCATGCTCATCATTTTTGGCGGCGTGGTCTCGGGTCTGGGCGCTGCCATCGCACTTAAATCCGGCGCATCCACCGGCGGCACCGACTTTATCGCGCTGTGGGTCTCCAACCACACGGGCAAGACCATCTGGGGCGTCATCTTTGGTTTCAACTGCTTTATCCTGGCGATCTTTGGCTTTATGTTTGGCTGGGACAAGGCGGCGTATTCCATCGTGTTCCAGTTTATTTCGACCAAGACCATCGACAGTTTCTATCGTCGCTACGATCGCGTGACGCTGCAGATCACGACGCGTAAGGCAGACGAGGTCATGACTGCCTACGTAAACCATTTTCAGCACGGCATTAGCTGCGCCGAGGTCGTCGGCGGATATAGCCGCGAAAAGATGTACCTGCTGAACACCGTTGTCTCGACCTACGAGAGTCAGGACATTATCAAGCTGGTGTGCGACGTTGATTCCGGCGCCGTGATCAACGTGTTCCACACGCTCAACTTTGTGGGCGGCTGGTGGGGTGGTCATGTCGACGAGCCCATGCCCACGGCCGTTCCCGATCCCGACAAGCCCGCACGCATGGTCAGCAGGCAGGCGCGCCTCAGCGAACAGGACAGCCTGCAGCAGGACGACGGCAAGTAGGGTATTGGCATTTTGCCGGTCCTGCGCAACCCATCCGAACGAGCCCCCCGAAAGCCCCGTTGCTTTCGAGAGGCTCTCGTTTGCCCAGATAAAACCTACCAAAATGAAGCTGTCGCTTTTTGGTAGGGAGGGTGTATCGTTTTATCATTATGAGGTAATATGAAACTAGACGTTATATACGTATTAGTTATTTCGATATTTCGATAAGAGTGATTAGATATGCCTGCACCCAAAAATGCACCGCTTTACCAGCAGATTTACGACGAAATTAAGGATGCGATCGAGAAAGGTGTTTATGCACCCAAGGAGCGTATTCCGTCCGAGCTTGAGCTAGCCGAGCAGTACGATGTGAGCCGCATTACGGTGCGCCGCGCCGTCGAGGAGCTGTGCTCCGATGGCTACCTGGTTAAGCAGCAGGGCCGTGGCACCTTTGTCTCCACGCCGCACATCAACCGCCAGTTCCACGCTTCGACGCTGCAGACGTTTACCGCGCTGTGTGCCGGCAACGGCATGAAGGCCGGTGCGCACGTGATCGATCGCCAGATCGTTCCGGCGCGCCAAAATGAGATGGAGTTCTTTGGCCTGCAGAAGGATGCGCTGCTGCTGCATATCAAGCGCGTGCGTACGGCCGACGGCGAGCCCATCTTTGAGGAGAACATCTTTGTGCCGTTTGACGCCTACCGTGAGCTGTTGACGGCCGATCTTGAGGACAAGTCGATTTTTGCCGAGGTCGAGCGTGTTGGCGGAACGCCGATTGTCTCGGTTGGCTACCGTACGGTCGAGGCCGTTCGAGCTAACGCCGAGCAGGCGGCCGAGCTGGGCATTGCTCCGCACGATCCGCTGCTCAACCTGCGTGCCGGCTTTACCGGTCCCGATGACGAGCCGGTTTTGATGGGTAAGCAGTACTACGTGGGATCGCGCTACGTTATGGTCATGTAAGTTACGCGGTTTTACCAAACCGCGTAACGGCTCGACGCTGCAAACGCCCCTAAGCGGCAATCTGACGTTCAATCGTCGGTCGCGTACCCAAAGTACGCTTCCCTCCTCTTTCACGTCACCTTGCTCGCTTAGGGGCGTTTTCGCTGACTTATGCTCAACCAGCGACGTTTGCGTGCTTGTCAAGAGATTAGCCGTTGGGAAAGTGTCCAAAAATCCCACGCTCGTTCCTTTTGGATTGCGTTGCCCGTGGCCGACAGCCGTGCGGCACCGGTCCGCGTGGCGGCGTATAATCGGCGGCAGATGACTTGGACGTTAGGAAACCATGACCGATAGCATGCAGCAGATGGCGCTCGACACGCTCGGCGCCTATTTTGGCTACACCTCGTTTCGCCCGGGACAGGACCGCATGGTCGATGCGATCCTTGCCGGTCGCGATGCGCTGGGTGTTATGCCCACGGGTGCCGGCAAGTCCATTTGCTACCAGGTGCCCGCGCTCATGCTGCCCGGCATCACCTTTGTGGTGAGTCCGCTGCTGTCGCTTATGGAGGACCAGACCCGTGCGTTGCTCGCGGCGGGTGCGCGACCCAGCTATCTCAACTCCAGCCTTACTCCGGCCCAGCAAAACACCGTGCTCAAGCGGGCGCGCGAGGGCCGCTACCAGCTTATGTACGTGGCGCCCGAGCGCTTGCTCGAGCCGCGTTTTTTGGCCTTTGCGCAGGAGGCTGCGGGTTCCGCCGGCATTGGCGTGCCGCTCGTGGCCATTGACGAGGCCCACTGCGTAAGCCAATGGGGTCAGGATTTCCGCCCCGCCTATCTGCAGATTCGTGAGTTCATCGATTCCCTGCCGCAGCGCCCCATCGTGGCGGCGTTTACCGCCACGGCGACCGAACGCGTGCGTGCGGATATTCAGCAGATGCTCGGCCTGCAAAACCCTGCGACGGTGGTGACGGGCTTCGATCGCAAGAATCTCTACTTTGGTTGCGAGGAGATGGGCGACAAGGCCAAGACTGCCTGGGTGCGCGACTATGTGATCGCGCATTCGAGCGAGAGCGGTATCGTGTATTGCTCGACCCGCAAGACGGTCGATGCGCTGGCGGGCGAGCTTGCCGAGGCGCTGGGCCCCAGCGGCATTCGCGTTGGCCGCTACCATGCCGGCATGGGCAACGACGCCCGTCGCCAAAGCCAGCGCGCCTTTATCGACGACGATATCCAGGTGATGGTTGCCACCAACGCCTTTGGCATGGGCATCGACAAGCCCAACGTGCGCTACGTGATCCACAACAACGTGCCCGAGAGCATCGAAGCCTACTACCAGGAGGCGGGCCGCGCCGGCCGCGATGGCGACCCGGCCAGCTGCTACTTGCTGTGGAACGGCAACGATTTTCGCATGCGCCGCTTTCTGATCGACCGCGGCGATGCTGCCGATGAGGCGCTCGACGACGAGCAGCGCGCGTGGGCGCTCCAGAATCGATATCGTCTGCTCAGCCAGATGGAGGGCTACTGCAATACCACCGGCTGCCTGCGCGAATACATGCTGCGCTACTTTGGCGACGAGGCCGCGGCCGAGCATGCCGCGGCCAGTACGGGCGGCACCGCCACGGACGACGTCGAGAGCTGCGGCAACTGCAGCAACTGCCTCACGCAGTTCGAGGTCGAGGACGTCACCGATATGGCCCGCGCCGCCGTGCGCTACGTGGCCACGCGTCCCATGCGCTTTGGCAAGTCGCTCATCGCCGATGTGCTCCACGGCGGCAACACCGAGCGCATTCGCCAGATGCATCTGGACGAGGACCGCGGCTACGGTGAGCTGTCGAGCGAATCGGTCGGGCGCATCAAGGACATCATCGGCCAGCTGTGCGGCCGCGGTTATCTGGCCACCTCGCAGGGGCAGTACCCGGTCGTGGGGCTGGGTCCGCGTGCCGTCGAGGTCGAGGATGAGGCGTTCGCCTTTACCGTTAAGCGTCGTGCGTCCAAGCGCAAGGCCTCGGCCCGCGCCCGCCGCGCCGTCGATCTGCTGCGCGAGGAGGCCGAGCTGGATCAGCGCCCGCGTGTTGGCGACGATACCGAGCTGTTCGAGCGCCTGCGTGCCCTCCGCAAGGAAATCTCGACGGAGCTTGAGATGGCGCCGTACATGGTCTTTTCCGACAAGGCCCTGCGCGGCCTGTGCCGCCTACGCCCACAGACGCGCGACGAGCTTATCCAGGTCAACGGCATCGGCGAGAAAAAGGCCGACGCCTTTGGCGAGCAGTTTATGGCGGCGATTGAAGAATTTGAGTCCGAGCATGCGCGGGATGGAGTGTAACGATGGCATTCGACGATAAAACCGACCGCACTGACGTGCCCGCCGTGCCGCTGTACCAGCAGGTCATGGACGACCTAAAGGGCGAGATCGCGCGCGGCGTGTACGTGGCCGGCTCGCGCATCCCTGCCGAGATGGAGCTCGCGAAGTCCTACGGCGTGGGGCGCATCACCGTGCGCCGTGCCATCGAGGAGCTGTCGCGCGCGGGGTATCTCAACCGCCAGCAGGGGAGGGGCACGTTTGTGTGCGCCCCCAAGCTCAAGCGCAAGATTCGCCAGAAGGGTGACGTCCAGAGCTTTACTGAGGGTTGTGCTGCCAACGACATGGTGCCGGGTGCGCGTCTGGTGTCGCGCACGGTGGTCGCGGCGACGCACGAGGATGCGGCGTTCTTTGGCGTGGAGCCCGGCTGCGAGCTTATCGTGGTCGAGCGCGTGCGCACGGCCGACGGCATCCCCGTCATGCTCGAGAACAACGCCTTTGTGCTCGCCGACCATCCCTACCTGCAGACGCTGGCCGACGAGGACCTCACCGATAACTCAATCTTTGCGCTCGTTGCCGAGCATTCGGGTCGCGCGCCGCTCAAGTCCGACCCCTGCACCGTGGAGATTGCGCTTGCCGATACTCAGACGGCCCCGCTGCTGGAGGTGCCGGTCGGCGAGCCTCTCTTCTATATGGAGGCCTACTTTACCGACGCCGGCGGGCGCCCTCTACTGCTCGGCCGCCAAAAGATCGTGGGCTCGCGCTACGTCTTCGACATCTAACGTCCACAGATAGAACAATATAGAACAAATTTGCTGAGATGACTTCACGGGCGTTGTTACACGTGCTATAAATAGGACAACATAGAACGACAGCAGGTATGAGCTGTCGTCGTTCAAAGCCGCCCCACAAGGAGGAGCATCAGCATGAACGCACATGATCTGGTTCAGGAAATCATCGAGCGCAAGGGCAAGGTCGAGAACGTCTTTTGGATCGCCTGTGGCGGTTCGATGATCGACCTCATGCCGGCTAACGAACTGCTCAAGCGCGAGGCCACCACGTTTACCTCGACGGTCTATACGGCGCGCGAGTTTTGCCTGATGGCTCCCAAGAGTCTTGGCGAGAAGTCGCTCGTCATCGCCTGCAGCCACAGCGGCAACACGCAGGAGGTCGTCGACGGCTGCGAGATGGCGCTGACCGCCGGTGCCGAAGTCGTTGCCCTCACCGACTGCGAGGGCTCAAAGATCGACAACGGCAAGTGGACTACCTGGGTCTATCCGTGGGGCGAGGGCGTGTCGCAGGCCGAGGTGCCGCAGGGCATCGGCGCTCTGATCGCCGCCGAACTGCTCGACCAGCAGGAGGGCTACGAAGCGCTCGCCGACATGTACGAAGGCCTTAAGCAGATGGACGCGTTGCTGCCCGCCGCCCGTGAGAAGGTCAACGCCGAGCTGGGCGCCCGCTTTGCCGAGCTCTGCCAGCAGCACAAGTTCTTCTATATCCTGGGCTCCGGCCCCAACTTTAGCCAGACCTATGCCATGGCGATCTGCTCGCTCATGGAGATGCAGTGGCAGCACTGCTGCTACATCCACTCCGGCGAGTACTTCCACGGCCCGTTCGAAGCCACCGAGCCCGGCGTGTTCTACTTTGTGCAGCTCGGATCGGGCGAGTGCCGCCCCATGGAGGAGCGCGCGCTGGCGTTCCTCAACACGCACACCGATACAGTCATGGTGCTCGATGCGCTCGAGTACGGCGTGGGTGAAGTGCCTGCCAGCGTGCGTTCGTTCCTGGAGCCGATCTTCTTCTACAACATGAGCTGCGAGCTGCGCGCCGCCCGCGGCAAGGTGTTCGACCACAGCCCCGAGATTCGTCGCTACATGGGCATCGAGCAGTACTAGGTACCGGGAATAACCTCTCACGACGGGGCTTCCGCCAAGTGCGGGCCCCGTTTTGCTTTGCCAAGAAAGAAATGGGGATTGAACATGCGCGTTCTTGATTTGACTCACACTATTAGGGAAGACATGCCGGTATTTCCCGGAGCCGATACACCCAAGCTGCAGCCGGCGAGCACCTACGAGCACGACGGATTTAAAGAGACGCTCATGCAGATGTACACCCATACGGGGACGCATATGGATCCACCGGCGCATCTGTTTGCCGACCGCACGACGCTCGATGCGTTTCCGGCAAGCCAGTTTATAGGCAGGGCATTGGTTGTCGATTGCCGCATGCTCGCCGAGGGTGAGGCCATTACTGTGGAGCAGCTCCGTCCCTATGGCGACAAGGTGACCCAAGCCGAGTTTTTGCTGTTTAACTTGGGTTGGGATAAGCGCTGGGGAACCGAGGCGTACTTTGGCGACTATCCTTGCGTGGACGATGAGGTGTTGGAACTGATCATCGACGGCGGCTACAAGGGCATCGGCTTTGATGTAATTGGACTCGACCCCATCGCGGACGAAAACCTGACGCGCCACAAGAAGTTGTTCCGCGCATGCGATATCGTCAACATCGAGAATCTTAAGGACTTGGACTGTTGCGGCGACGATCTGTTCTGGTTTAGCTGCGCACCGCTCAAAATTGAGGATTGCGACGGCTCGCCCATTCGCGCAATCGCGTGGTTTGAGGATTAAAGCGCCCTGTTCCATCTGCCGAAGAACATTCACCTTCGATTCGCAAGCGTGCCGTGTGAGTCAAAAAGCGGGTCGCGCCGGGGATTTCCGGCGCGGCCCGCTTAGTATCGCGCATAGATTCGCAAGGTTGCGGTAGCCAGCGGCCTACTTTGCGTCGTAGGCCTCGGCGTCCCACCAGTCGAGCTGGGCGATGTTGTCGCGGATGTGCTGGCAGCTCTTGTGGAGGCCCTCGAGCTCGTGCTCGGACAGGTCCAGCGTGTAGACCTCCTCGACGCCCTCGGCACCGATCACGCACGGCAGGGAGGTGAAGATGCCCTCCTCGCCATACTGGCCGGTCATAAGCGTAGAGGCCGAAAGCACGGCATGCTCGTTGTGCAGCACGGCGGCGCAAACGCGCGCGGCGGAGTTGGCGACGGCGTACTCGGTGCACTGTTTGCCCTGGTAGGTTACGTAGCCGCCCTTGCGCGCGAGCTCCTCGACCTCCATGTGGTCAAAGGCGTACTTGTCGGGGTTCTCGGCCTGAAGCTCGTTAAGGCTCTTGCCGGCGATGGTTGCGGCCTTAAAGGCAGCCAGCTGGCTAAAGCCGTGCTCGCCGATCATGTAGGCGTCGACGGACTTGGGGCTTACGCCGACCTTCTTGGAGATCTCGGTGCGCAGGCGGGCGGAGTCCAGGCCGCAACCCGAGCCGATGATCTTCTTGGGATCGTAGCCGGTCAGGTGCCACAGCTCGGTGCACACGACGTCGCAGGGGTTGGAGATGCTCACGAAGATGCCGTCGAAGCCGGCGTCGACGATGCGCTTGGCAAAGGAGCGGGCGGCGTCGGTGGTAAAGAACAGCTCGCCGTCGCGGTTGCCGGCGGCCAGCGCGACCTTGCCGGCGGCGTTGACGATGACGTCGCAGCAGGCAAGCTCCTCGTAGTGGTCGTAGCAGTTGACGATCTTGGTGTTGTACGGGACAAACGAAAGGGAGTCGCGCAGGTCCTGAACCTCGGACGTCACCTTGGCCTCGTTGATATCGCACAGGTACAGCTCGTCGGCAATGCCCTGCATGAGCAGGCTGTTGGCGACATGTGCTCCTACGTGGCCCTGGCCGACCACACCGATCTTACGCGTCTGGTACATTATATGTATCCTTTCGGCCGAGTTTTTCGCGTCGAACCATTGTAGCGTCCTGCTGCCACTTTGCTAGGCTAAAGCGCCATAGATTTTTGGGCATGCCTTAATCTCTACTTTTGGAGTGATTTGGGCCGCTGACGGCATCGCTGGGCGATGTACTCGCGCGGATGGGGCCGCTCGTTGTACCATAGCTGCAACTGACTCGTAAGGAGCATCCATGCCCATTCGCATCCCCGACGCCCTCCCTGCCGCCGCGCAGCTCGAGAGCGAGAACATCTTTGTCATGACCGAGTACCGCGCGCTGCACCAGGACATCCGTCCGCTGCGCGTGCTCATCCTCAACCTCATGCCCACCAAGATCGCTACCGAGACGCAGATCATGCGCAAGCTCTCCAACACGCCGCTGCAGGTGGAGGTGGACCTGCTGCGCACGAAAACGCACGAGGCCACGCACGTGAGCGCCGGCCACCTGGAGACGTTCTACCGCACGTTCGACGACATCCGCGACATCCACTACGACGGCCTGATCATCACGGGCGCGCCGGTGGAGCAGATGCCGTTCGAGGAGGTCGACTACTGGCCCGAGCTCTGCCAGATCATGGATTGGTCCACCACGCACGTGCACTCTACGCTGCACATTTGTTGGGGCGCGCAGGCCGGCCTGTACCATCATTACGGCATCCAGAAGTACGACCTGCCGGCAAAGGCGAGCGGCGTGTTCGAGCATTATCTGGTGAAGCCGCAAAGCCCGCTGGTCCGCGGCTTTGACGACCGCTTCTATGCCGTACATTCGCGCAACACCGACGTGCGCCGCGAGGACGTGGAGGCCGAGCCGCGGCTTGAGGTCGTGGCCGTGTCCGACGAGGTGGGCCTGTACATCGTCAAGTCGACCGACAGCCGTCGCTTCTTTGTCTTTGGTCACCCCGAGTACGATACCGACACGCTGCGCCTGGAGTACGAGCGCGACGTGAAGCGCGGCCTCAACCCTCAGGTGCCGGCGCACTACTTTCCGGGTGACGACCCCACCGCCGAGCCGCGCAACGTCTGGCGCAGCCAGGCTCAGCTGTTCTACACCAACTGGCTCAACTACTACGTCTACCAGACCACGCCCTACGACCTGGCCCGCGCCGGCGAGGAGCACTAGGCCGCCGGGAGGTGCACCAGCCGTTAGGCGCTGATGATGTGGGGTAGCGGCAGGTCGTGGGCGTCGGTGGGAACGTGGTCGACACGCTGCTCGTCAAAGGCGATGCCGATGATTTGGCATGCGGGCGAGAGCATAGGCAGGTAGCGGTCGTAACAACCGCCGCCGTAGCCCAGGCGCGCGCCGGTTTGGTCGAAGGCCACGAGCGGCACAACAATCATGTCGAGTGCTTCGGCAGGGACGATAGGGAAGCGGTTGCTGTCGATGTCCGTGGCCGCAAAGGCCTGCGTGGGGTGGGCGATAAACGGGGCCGCGTCCGCGTCGCCGGCAGCAACTGCCCGCATGCACATGCGCTGGCCACAAGCTGCGGCTTCGGCTGCCGAGAGCATGCACGGATAGGCCACGCGCCAGCCGCGTTTGGCGGCAGCTGCGGCAAACGCGGCTGGGTCGACTTCGGAACCCATCGCGGCATAGACGGCAACGGTGTGCGGCGCCGCGGCATCCAAGCGGCCCAGCAGATCAACCAGCCGCGCACAGATATCAGCAGACTTCGCCGCCTGCAAGTCCAAATCAAGAGCATCGCGCCGAGCAATCACCGCTCGCCGCAACTCAGCCTTGTCCATCCCGGCTCCCTCTCCCAAACCTACCAAAAAGGGACAGGTTTATTCTGACAGGTTTTATCTGGGCAAACGTCGAAGCCGCCACAAAGGCGCCCTGTGTGGCGGCTTCGACTCGACGTTGGCTTCACAGCGCCGCAGCGATCGCTTCAGTCACAAACTTATTGAGTGACTCACCCTTCTTTGCTGCTGCCAGCGCTGCTTGCTTGTGGAGCTCAGAGCCCGTTCTTACGTTGAACGAGCCCTTAAAAGCCCGCTCGGGTTCCTTGCCCTTCTCGGCGCAAAACTCAAGGTAATCGTCGACGGCGTCGTGGAAGCATTGCTCCACTTCTTCAGCCGTGGAGCCTTCAAATACGATTGCATCCCTAATGCCGGCGACCATACCTGTTAGCACATGCTGTTCGGCATCGAACTCGACCGGGGCGAAATAACCCTTGTATGCCAAAACGTTACTCATGACTACCTCCGACATCTTGCAGAAAGCGAACGATGTTTCGAATGGTCCCCGCTGTCAATTCGTCAGATGGATGAGGCGCGTGCATTACGAACATCCTGCCATCTGATGGCCTGTAGAAGCGAACGCGCGATCCGGATGTCTTGCCTTTGTTGTCAATTTCAAAGCCATATGAAGCCATGACTTTTAAAAAATCGGTA
>DBGFJU010000047.1:0-27316 GCA_048529485.1 Collinsella aerofaciens
AACCACTCCGCAGCGCGCGGACGTTTACAAAACCACGCCCGGGCCCGGCCGGACAGCCCACGAACGCTACAGGTTCTTGACACCCATCGCGCGCATGGCGTTCAGGATGGCGATGATCGCCACGCCTACGTCGCCGAACACGGCAAGCCACATGTTGGCGATGCCCAGTGCCGCAAGCACCAGAATCAGCAACTTAATACCCAGCGCAAAGATGATGTTCTGCCAGACAATCGCCATGGTCTTTCGTGCCACGCGGATCGCGCGGGAAATGTTGGACGGCTTGTCGTCCATGAGCACAACGTCGGCGGCCTCAATCGCGGCGTCGGAACCCATAGCGCCCATGGCAATGCCAACGTCCGCGCGGGTGAGCACGGGCGCATCGTTGATGCCGTCGCCGACAAAGGCGAGCTTGCCCTTGCCCGATTCGGCTGCCAGCAATGCCTCGACGCGCTCGACCTTGTCGCCCGGCAGCAGCTGCGCGTGGAACTCGTCGAGCCCCAGCTGCTTGGCCACCGCAGCAGCCACTTCCTCGCGGTCGCCCGTGAGCATGACGGTGCGCTTGACGCCGGCGGCGTGCAGGTCGCGGATCGTCTGCTCGGCATCGGCCTTAACGGTGTCTGCAATCACGATGTGGCCGGCGTACACGCCGTCAACGAGCACGTGGAGGATTGTGCCGACAACCTCGCAATTGGGAGCGTCGATACCGGCCGCAGCAAGCATCTTGGCATTGCCAACGACGACGTGCTTGCCGTCGATGGTTGCCGTCACGCCATGGCCCGCGTCGTTGGTGGAGTCGCTTACGCGCTTGGGGTCGACCTCGCCATGGTAGGCGGCGCGCACGGACTGCGCGATGGGGTGATCGGAGAACGACTCCGCAAGGGCTGCGACCTCGAGCAACGACTGCTCGGTATAGCCAGACTCGGGGTGCACCGCCACGACCGAAAACGTGCCGTTGGTGAGCGTGCCGGTCTTGTCGAAGACGACGGTGTCCACGTCGGCGAGCGTTTCGAGGTAGTTAGAACCCTTGATGAGAACGCCTAGTTTGGATGCGCCGCCGATGCCGCCAAAGAAGCTGAGCGGCACGCTGATCACGAGCGCGCACGGGCAGCTGACGACCAGGAAGGTCAGGCCGCGCAGGATCCAGTCGGACCAGGCGCCGGTGACCAAGCCGCCGCCAAGCGCGAGCACCGCGGCAGCGCCGGTGACGGCGGGCGTGTAGACGCGGGCGAAGCGCGTGATGAAGTTCTCGGTGCGCGCCTTCTTTTCGCTGGCGTTTTCTACGAGCTCCAGGACGCGCGCGACGGTGGACTCGCCAAATGGCTTGGTGGTGCGCACGTGGATGAGACCCGTCATGTTGATGCAGCCGCTGATGATGTCGTCGCCGGACTTGGCGGGGCGGGGAACTGACTCGCCCGTGAGTGCGGCGGTGTCGAGCTGGGTTTCGCCTTCGACGATGACGCCGTCGATAGGCACGCGCTCACCGGGCTTGACCACGATCACGGTGCCGACGGCGATGTCATCGGGGAAGACCTGCTCGAGTGTGCCGTCGGGCTGCTCGACGTTAGCGTAGTCGGGCGCGATGTCCATCATGGCACTGATCGACTTGCGGCTCTTGCCCACGGCGTACGCCTGAAACAGCTCGCCGACCTGGTAGAACAGCATGACGGCGGCGCCTTCGGCCATGTGCGGGTCGGTATCGGGGAAGAGCACCATGGCAAACGCGCCGATGGTCGCGACGGCCATGAGGAAGCTCTCGTCGAAGGCCTTGCCGCGGCGGATGTTATTGAATGCCTTTTGCAGTACGTCGTAGCCGGCAATCAAAAACGGCACGAGGAACAGCACAAAGCTGGCGTAGATGTCGCCCGGGGTGCCGAATGCGGCAGTGAGGGTGCCGAGCTCATCGAGGGCGTACACCACGGCAAAAATGCCCAGCGCTACCAAGATGCGGTTGCGCTTATGCTCGAGTGACTCTTTTTTCCTGCGCTTCTTCTTTTTCTTCTTGGGGTCGGCGGTGGCCATGATTCGTATCCTCCCATTTGAATGTATGAACACTCGCTCATATAATTTCGCGAGCAAAGGCCGCGGCAAGCGCGGCCTTGCGGGTTGGCGTAAACCTGGGCTAGAGAATGATCTCGCAGTCCGGCTCGGCGTCGGCGGTGAACTCCACAACGCGGTCGATGACCTCGTCGAACTCGGCGTCATCGGCCTCGAGCGTCAGTTTCTGGGTCATAAAGTTGACGGACACGGATTTGACGCCCTCGAGCTTGGCCAGCTCGTCCTGAAGCTCACGCGCGCAGTTGGCGCAGTCGATCTCGTCGAGTTTAAACTGCTTTTTCATGGTGGGTTCCTTTCTCTGTATTTTCGGCTTGGGTGCAGGCCGCGCTGGTACCGTGGTTGGTCGCTATTCGCAGATGTGGCTCATGCCTTGGTTGAGCATGGTGTAGACGTGGTCGTCGGCGAGCGAGTAGAGGATATTGCGCCCGTCGCGCCGGAATTTAACCAGGTGCGACTGCTTGAGTGTGCGCAGCTGGTGCGACACCGCGGACTGCGAGGTTTCGGTCGCTTCGGCGATGTCTGCCACGCAGAGCTCGCGGCCCATGAGGGCATAGAGGATCTTGATGCGCGTGGTGTCGCTGAAGACCTTGAACAGGTCGGCGAGGTCGTAGAGAAGCTCCTCGTCGGGAAGGTCCTCGGGCGAGCAGGTGGTCGGGATCGCGGGTTCGGTGGCCTCGATGTCGAGTTTCGTTTCATCAACGCGGATGCTCATTGCAATATCCCTTCATATGAACATGTGCTCATATAACTTGCTTCCGATTATATGAGTGTATGTTCATGTGTCAATGACGTTCAGGTAATTCGTTGCACAAAATGATGGGGAATAGTGGACGAGATCCCGGACTGAGCGGTTTTGATAGCCGATGCCGGGGTGGGTGCCCCTGAGCCGTGCAAAAAATGGAGTATTCTGCAACTATAGGGGGTCCGTTAATCTATTGCAGGTCATATAATGCAGTTCAAGAGTTATCTTAGGGTGTTAATCCGATGAGTTCTTCCTCAAATGTTGCCTAACGCTCTCACGCAAGAGTGATTTCGCTTCACATTTGGATCCACTCGAGGGTGATAGACACCCGACCCTGCTGAATACTCGCAATTTTGCACATCGCTAGGGTACCCACCTTGTTAGCCGGTCTAGCTTCCGGCCCCGAAGATCCTGCCCTCGGGCGCGAGGCTGCTTGTTTGAGCAAATGATGGGCTGTCGATTTTGACTGTTTGCATGTCATCGATTGCCGGCGCTTCGTTAATCGTTGGATCATCCAACGTAGTGCCTTCGAGCATTGCTTTTTCGAGGTCGATTCGTTGACGATCTTCGGAATCCTGGCGAAGCTGCTTCTGAATTCGCTTTTTCTCTTCTATAAACCTTCTGAGCACAAACTGTCTCAGGTCCTCTTGCATGATTTGAAAGTCTTTTGGCAGACGCGAGGGGCGTACGCCCTCTTTCCGCTGGATTGCTTCCATGACCCTAACGAAAGAGCTGGCATGCATAAAGGAATAACGACTGACGGTGATGATTCCGTACCCCATGGACGCAAGTGCATTCTTGCGCTCCTCATCGATGGCGCGGTCTTCTTCCGCGTCATGATAAAAACCGTTGTATTCAATGACTGTGCGAGATTTCTTTAGATACGCATCCATAAAGAACTTTTTGCGTCTCGTGAGATTCTTTGCGGCAGCGGTGACCTGTACCTCGTAATCGGTCTCAATTCCCTTAATACCAAGCCCTCCTTCGCTTTTGGGCAGCGTTAGCATCATGACAAAGGCTGTTTCCATAGGAGACCGGCATCCGTCGCGCACACATTGGATCGCCTTTCGGGCAAGAGCCAGACCGTCGCATCTGGTAATGGAATTAAAGAACTGTTTCAATCTCTCGGTCGAGGTGAGCGCGAAACGCTCGGTATAGGAGGTGGAAGAGTCGGTTCCAAGGGAATAAGCGCCGCATAGTTCAAAGTAGTACTCCACCAGTTCGCGAAAAGGAAGATAGGTGGCGGCCTGAAGTGCGCAAAGCTCAACGCCAACAATGAAGATGCCATCTTCAAGCTCTATAAAGCGTGAGTTCGAGAATCGTTTTGAAGAAACGTGGCATTGACAGTTCATTGCATGGCGCGCATTCCTGCGATCAAACACCATCACCTCGAGGGAATCATTCGCGTCGAGGGAAACATCATGTTTGGTGAGCCATTCTGCGGCTGCGTCAAGGAACGTTCCGGTGGGACATGATCCGTAAATCGCGGCAGGGCTACAGGACTCGATGCCTTTCGCAGACACCGAATGCGCGGCCTGGTAGACCACTTTTGCAGTGGTATGTGACAATACGATACTCATGATATATATCGTGTCAGCTAATGCCGTGTTGACGGCGCTGAGTGGAAAAGCCGTTTTAGAGGTCTAACCAAATGCTGTCCAAAAGCTTGACGCAATTATGAGTTGGTATGCCCTAAATAAAAGTTTTCGCAGCTTAGCTATAGCATATAAATACTCAATTGCCGCACATTTGATATCGATGCATCACCATCCGACAACGAATTACGTGTCGGGAATTGGCCGAAATCGTTCGCAATGAGTGTTCAGAATTTGTGATGGCAAATCTATCTGTGGAACGTAGGGCGGCCCCACTGCGGGGTTTCCCGCTGCGAGACCGCTCGTGATCTACGCCGGGGTTTGTCGCAGGCGTTTCTACTTGGCGAATAGGTTCTTGAGGTTGAACTCGGCCTGAACCGTGCGGAGCATGAGGTCGGTGTCGTCGAGGCCCAGGTGCTGCTCGTTGGCGTCGGCGGCGAGGGTGCCACGGCGGCGCGCCCAGTTCTCGAGCGCGGCGGGCGCGGACTCGCGGGGGAGCGAGCGGACGTCGGCATCCAGGCTGCGGCAGATCTGGCGCGAGTCGATGACGATGATCTTGCCGGCGCGGCGTGCCTCGGCGTAACCGTCCAGGTGGATCTTGAACCAACTGTCTTCGAACGCGGCGTTATGCGCCATGTACGGGTACTTCTTCATAAGTTTGAGCAGCTGCTTCTGCAGTTCCTTGTTCTCGCGGAATGGTTTTTTGCCGTCGATGTCGTCCCAGGTAATGTGATGGATGTTCGATAGCGGCACATCCTCGCCGCGGTAGATGTCGGGCAGGCCGCAGTAGTGTGCCTCGGCGTCATGCGGGACGGCGTCGCTGGTGAGCTCCATGATCTCCCAGCCCACGTTGATGATATAGCCGCGCTCGGGTGCACGGCCGGTGGTCTCGATGTCGATACCGAGCACGGTGCCCTGGATGGGCTTGCGGGCGTAGGCCACGCCGAGCGCGTCGCGGTCGCCGCGGATTTCGCGCATAACGGACGCGGCGGTGCGCTTTTGCATCTTGCCGATGGCGGCGCAGGTGTCGGCATCGGACAGGCCGCGCGAAAGCGTCGCGGGCGTCACGTTGCGCAGGCGTGCCTCGCCAATCTGGTCGCACAGGTCGCGGTTGCGGTCAGCCAGGTCGCGCACGGTGGCAAAGTCGAAGCTGGGGTCGCCCTCGGCGGTAAAGTACTCGGTTTCGAGCACCTTAAGGGCCTCTTCGCCCTTCTGGCGCTCGGACTCCATGGCGCCGTGATCGCCATAGATAAACATGGGAATAAACGGCTGGTGCTCGTATTCGAGTGCTTGTGAAACGTTCATATAACTGCTCCTTGGACGGGCCGCACCGCGCGGCTCGGGTTCATTGAGATGTGGCGAGATGATAGTTTACCATGGGCAACTATTGGCATCGCGCCTAGGACAACTACAATACCCTAGTTGACCGCTAGGACTTTTACAATGCTGCCGAAAGACATGAAAGGTTCCATCCGTCATGGATTTGCTGATTGATATTCTGCTCGACGCCGGCAAGGACACGCTCTCGCTGGCGCCGTTTTTGTTGGTGACGTATCTTGCTCTCGAGACACTTGAGCACGTTGCGGGCGACCGCGTCAACGGCGCTATCAAGCGCGCCGGCGCTGCGGGTCCCGTGGCTGGCTCGCTGCTGGGCATTGTGCCGCAGTGCGGATTTTCGGCCATGGCAGCAACGCTGTACGCCGGCCGTGTCGTGACGCTGGGCACGCTGGTCGCCGTGTTCCTCTCGACCTCCGATGAGATGCTGCCGCTGTTGCTCGCCGAGCAGGTGCCCGTGCAGACCATGGCGATGCTTTTGGCTTCGAAGGCACTGATCGCGCTGGTCACGGGCTTTATCGTGGACGCGGCTATCCGCGGCCTTCGTCGTAATGCCCGCGCGCATGCGGCGATTCGCCGTACCGTGCTGGGGACCGCTGCCAATCCGGCTCATGTGAACTGCGCGCACGACGACCATACCGGGGGCGACATCATTGATGAAGTGGCCGAGGCGGGCGTGAGCGCCGACCACATCCACGAGTTGTGCGAGCGCGACCATTGCGGTTGCGATGATGATGAAGATGAACACGAGCGCGACCACGGACACAGCCATGACCACGGTCACGCAAGCGAGCATGAGCACCACCACGGCCATGGGCACGACCACGGTCACTCCCACGAAGGTGCGCCCGTCCTGTCGATTATCCGCAGCGCGATCTCGCACACCGTGCAGGTTTCGGTTTTTATTTTCCTGGTGACGCTGATTCTAGTTGCCGTGCTCGAGACCTTCGGAGAGTCCGCGATCGAGCAGTTCCTGCGTGGCAACGAGACGCTCGCCGTCTTGGGCTCGGCACTCGTCGGCCTGATCCCCAACTGCTCGGCCAGCGTGGTCATTACGCAGCTGTACCTGGAGGGCGCGCTACAGCTGGCGCCGATGCTCGCCGGCACGCTCATTTCCGCCGGCGTGGGCTATCTTGTCCTGTTCCGCACCAACCGCAGCGCTCGTGAAAACGCCGTGTTCCTGGTCATGATGTACGTCATCGGCGCCGGCTGGGGCCTTATCCTATCCGCCTTCGGCCTCTAAGTAGGCTTAAAAAATGGGCTTCAAATAGCCATGCTCGGCGCCTGCGCAATGCGGCGACGCATGGCATTTTGAAGCCCGTTTTTTTGTTGAGCCATGGATTCCGAGCGCTCACACCGCTCAAAACAAAAAGGTAGATTTCCGGGCATGTCCCGAAAATCTACCTTGGTTAGCGCAGCAGCTCGGTGAGGTTGCGCTTAAAGCGGGCCCGGTCTTCGCTGGTAAATGCCGCCGGACCGCGAGTGCGACCGCCGGCGCGGCGCACCTTCTTTTCCTCGTGGCGAATAAACAGTTGCATGTCGATGGTCGCCTTATCGTAGACGCGCCCGCGTACGCCGATGGCGGCGAGCATCGCGCCCGAGCACAATGCTCGCCAAGCCAATGTCCTGCGTCACGACTACGTCGCCCGCCTGCAGGCGTTCGACAATGGCAAAGTCGGCGCTGTCGGCGCCCACGCTCACATCGAGCGTCGTGACCCAAAATCCGCGTCGCGCATGCTCGACGTCGCGCGGATCGTCGCGGCGAATGTGGCGTTCCAGGTTCTGTGTGCTGTTGCCGGCGATAACGACGGCGACGCCCGCCCGCCGCGCGCAGTCAATCGACTCGCGCGTGACCGGGCAGGCGTCTGCATCAATAAAGAGCGTTCGCGGCATCTAGTGCACCAGTTTGCCAAATTGAATAGCGCGAACAATCAGCGTTACGCCAAACACCAGCAGTGCGGCGCCGCTAAAGATGACGAGCATCTTGGCCGACCACAGCGGATAGATAAACACGAACATGGCGGCGATGATGGAGAGCGCGCCGCTCAGGATGGCGAGGGCACGGTTGGACGAAAGCTCGGACTCCAGAATGGACATGACACCTTCGACGATCCAGCCAAAGCCGGCCACGATAACCACCATCGTGGTGAGCGTCGCGGTCGAGAAGGCCTGGTTGCGCAGGATTATGACGCCGCCCAAGATAATGAGTAGGTTGGAGATGATGCTCGTCACGCGCCAGCCGGTGGGCAGCAGTGGCTCGAAAACAGCGGTAAACAGCCTGATCGCGGCCGTGATCACAAAGTAGAAGCCCAAGACGGTCGTTAGGAAGACGAGGGACTTGGCGGGCGCAAACAGCAGTGCGATGCCGGCGACGAGCGCCAAGACGCCCGTGATGGCGTAAATCCAGCGTACGGCCTTGACGGCCTTGCCTGCCATGCTTTTCTCGTCAAATCCAAACTGGCTCGATTTTTGGTCATCATTCTTAAAGATGCCCATAATGTCTCCTTTCCGTGCGGCGTAAGCCTTGATCGTTACGACCAGTATCGCCTAAAGGCGCTGACGTATGGGTCGGGGAGGGTGAAACGTAACCCAAAGGCCCCGAATTGTTTCCGTTGTTCCCCACGTTGCGATTTTCTATTCAACAGGTGTAGAACATTGCAGCCCTGTTCGTATTTGCCTACGTTTTAGGTTAGATTTTCCTAAGGACAATTGGCTTGTATTGGGGGTCCCTATGAACGAAGCAGTTCCTGAGGCACCGTCGAGTGTCGAATCGATGGCAAAGCAAGGTTGCGAAAAGCTCGGTCTGGAAGCGTTTGATGCGCTGGTCCGTCGTGCCCGTACGTGCCGCCGCTTTGACGAGTCCATGCGCGTGCCGCGCGAGTTTTTGCTCGAGCTGGCGGAACTGGCGCACCTGGCTCCCTGCGGCGCCAATGCTCAGCGTCTGCGTTTTCATGTGGTAAGCGGTGCAGAGGACTGCGCTCGCGTGTTTGACGAGCTTGCATGGGCCGGCGCGCTTAAGGACTGGCCGGGTCCTGCCGAGGGTGAGCGCCCGACCGGCTACATCGCGATTCTTGCCGAGCGCGCCGTTCCGGGTAAGCCCGCCGCTCCTATTACTGAGGTCGACACGGGCATTGCCGCGCAGACGATGATGCTCGCCGCCCGCAGCGCCACGCCCGAGGTGGCTGCCTGCATGTTCAAGGCCTTTACGCCCCACGCGATCGATGCCATGGGGCTCGATAGCGACAAGTATGAACTCAAGCTGATCATGGCGTTTGGCGTTCCGGCCGAGACGCAGGTGATCGATGCGATCGATTCCAACCCCGACGGCTCAATTAATTACTGGCGCGACGAGGCGCAGGTGCACCACGTACCCAAGCGCCCGCTTGCCGACGTACTGGTGTAGCTGAGCGTCACCGCGGTGTGATCCGGCGGTAAACCACCACAAAGGTACCTGTCCCCTTTGCGGTGGTGCGAGGGGAGGACGTGTGGCAGATTTGTATTTGGTGCGGCATGGGCAGACTGAGCTCAATGTGCAGAACATTTTGCAGGGTGGGCACGATTCGCCGCTTACGGCGCGCGGGCGCGAGCAGGCGCTGGCGACGCGCGCGGCGTTTGAGGCGCGTGGCGTGACCTTTGACCGTGTGTATTCCTCGCCGTTGGGCCGGGCGCGGCATACGGCTGAGCTAATTGCTGGTGAGGGCCGCTCGATAGAGCTGGTCGATGACCTGCGCGAGTGGCATTTGGGCTCGCTGGAGGGTACATCAAATCGCGAGATGCCGCCGCAGCCCTGGGGTGATTATCCGGTGGCCTTTGGTGGCGAGTCTGAAGGCGAGCTCCAGTCGCGCATGGTCGCGGCGCTGTCCCACATCATGGCCAGGCCGCAGCACGACTGTGTGCTGGCAGTCTCCCACGGCTCTTCCTGCCAGGAGTTTCTTGAGTATGTGACTGGCAGGGGAGAGCTACCCGACAACGGTGCCGTGCTTCATTTTGGCTATTGCGACGGTGCGTTTTCGCTCCTTGATTGGTAACGAACGAAAGGACCCCTATGAATAAAGACCTGTATCTGGTTCGTCATGGGCAGACAATATTCAACCTTAAGCGCATTATTCAGGGTTGGAGTGACTCGCCGCTCACGCAGCTGGGATGCGACCAGGCGGCGCGTGCCGGCATGTTCTTACGTGCGCGCGGCATTGAACCCGATCATGCCTACACCTCCACACTTCATCGCACCGAGCAGACTATCGCCAACCTGTGGCCGGGCTTGGCGTACGAGCGCCTGGACGGTCTGCGCGAGTGGTTCTTTGGCGACTTTGAGGCCGAGCGCGTGATGCTTATGCCCGAGCGCCCGTGGCGAGATTTCTATCGTCAGTTTGGCGGCGAGGGCCAGATGCAGGTGCGCGAGCGCATGGCGGCGACGCTGACCGATCTTATGCGACGTCCGGACCACGAGTGCGTGCTCGCGGTGAGCCACGGTTCGGCTATCAAGGAGTTTTTGGACCACGTGCGGGGCGCGGCGGCCGACGAGCGCGAACGCGTGCCGGGCAACTGCTCGGTGCTGCACTTTGCGTTTGACGACGAATCCGACACGTTTGAACTGGTCGAAGTCTTTACGCAGGAAGACTACGCGCGCGAGCTGGGGCTTGAACCGCTCGTGGCTACTGCGGGTCCGCAGCGCGGATAACGCGAGCACGGCGGCACGGGTCGCCGGCATAACTTCTCGACGCAAAAGGGGCGGAGATGCATGTACCTGCTGCATCTCCGCCCCCTGTTTGTTGGGCTGCCGATTTTTGTGCTGGACGGTCTGGTCTTGCTAGAACCGCGCGACCTGGTGCGTGAGCAGACCCGTCGGAACCTGCGCCGCGCCGCCGCTGACCTGCGCGGCGGGGAAGAGCGCAGCTACGGCAAAGTTGAACGGCTCTTTGCCCGTGTAGGTGCCGGCGGCACGTGCATCGTCGGCCAGGAGCTGCGATGCCTCGACTAGTGCGACAGCGTAGGCAGGGTCGTCGGCCAGTGCCGGCTCCGGCGCCTGGTCGAGCATGGCGCGGATGGCCCCGACGGCGTCCTCGCGCTTGACCTCCCACACGCGGTGCGTAATGCCGGCGGGGTCGGTGACGGCGTAGAGCGACGCGCCCTCTTTGGCGGCGCCCAGGATGATATCCATGACGGGCGAGGCCTCGTAGGCGAGCGACACGGGACGAGGCTGAACTTTGAGTTCGGCGATCGCGTGCGCAGCGGCGGCCACGTCAGCGCTGGCAACGCCCTTGCCGCCCGCAAGTACACTCGTCGGGCAGATCGCCACGACACCTGTTACGCGCCCCGGCTCGCCCGAGCATTCGTACACGTAATACGCCGCACCCGGGTCCTTGAGCATCAGACCATCGGCAAGGGCTCCGCGCAGAGCATCGTTGCCGCTCAGGATGCTGCCCATTGCAGGCAGCGCCTCGAGCACGCGGTCCTGAGCCGGGCGGATGCAGGGAAACGGAAGTGCTTTCATGGGCGGTCCTAACGCACGAGTCGGTTTGTTCGCGGCTTATTATGCCCCAACTTGGCCGCTCGCGTCCCAGAGCACGTTATCGGCGAGCGCGATCAGCACCTGCTGACAACGAACGATATCAGCATGGGGCACATATTCGTTGGGCTTGTGCGCGAGCGCGAGCGACCCGGGACCGTAGCTCATGCAATTGCGGTTACCTGCCTTGCCGGCAATGACAGCGGTGTCGGTGTAGCCGGTAAAGAAGCCGACGGTCGTGTCCGCCCCCGTCACGTCATCGGCGGCACGCTTGAGCGCGGCTAGAAGAGGAGAGCTTGGATCGCGCTCGATAGCGGGGCGGTCGCCTGTCACGGTGTGGCTTCCATGGCAGCCGGGGACCGCGGCTTCGGCAACGGCGATGGCCTGCTCTACCATGCGCGTCGCGGCGGCCGTATCGGTCGGCGGGGTCAGGCGCATGTCGACCCAGACTTTGGCGCGGTCGGGCACGACATAGGGGCGATATCCGCCCTCGATTTGGCCAAACGTGATGGTCGAAGGCCCCAGCTCATCGTGCGCGGGCAGCGCCACAAACGCGCGACGGAGCGAACACACGACCTCGGCCATGGCGGCGACGGCATCCGCGCCCTTCCACGGCTGGCTCGCATGCGCCGTTACGCCAGCCATTTCAATCTCGAACCACGTGCGCCCCTTGTGCGCCGCCTGGATCTGTCCGTCGGTGGGTTCGGTGTCCAGCACCCATTCGCGCGAGCCGACCCAGCCGGCATCGATCGCGGCCTCTGAGCCGCGCATAAAGTCCTCCTCGTCGACCGAGCAAATGAGTGAGAAGCCACGGCGGGGCAGCTCGCCTTCTGCCGCCACGCGCTCGAGCGTATGGACCAGTGCGGCAATGGCGCAGGCCAGGCCACCCTTCATATCGCAGGCACCGCGGCCATAGAGTTTATCGTTGCGCACGATCGCTCCGAGCGGCGGAATGTCCGCGTCCCAGCCATCGCCCAGCGTAACGGTATCCATATGGCAGATATAGACGAGCCGTGGCTCGTCGCTCAGTCCCGGCACGGTGACCATAAGGTTGCGGCGCCCGGGCAGCACCTCGAGTTCCTCAACCTGCACGGCATGGAGCACCGGATGGCTCAGCTGTGCCACCCGTTCCTCAACCAACGCTTTGATATAGCGCTCAATCTCGTCCTCATACGCACCCGGGTCTGAGCTGTCGATCCGCACGAGTCCTTGCGTAAGCCGCCAAGCAAAATCTGTATCAACCATAGGCACCTCACAGATAGTTAGGTCAACATACAGATTGTATGTCAAGAAGCGGCTCGGTGTATTTAATGGAGTGCTCACAAAAACGGGGGCGCCTCTCGTGCGAAAGGCGTCCCCGCGGGCATTCAATGTCAGTGACGGGCAGGCCACATGGGGAACTGCCCGTCAGATCAGCCGGCGCTATTTGATTACGCGCACGCGATACATCGACGGAATCTGCTTGAGCGCCTCGATGGTGCTGCTGTCCAGGTGCTCGTCGGTGTCGAACATGGTGTAGGCGTTTTCGCCGGCGGACTCGTTGGTCATGCGCTGCACGTTGGCGTTGTCCTTGGCAAGGATTGCCGTTATCTGGCCGATCATGTTGGGCACGTTGGCGTGCAGGCAGGCGATACGGCTTGCGGCGCGTGCCTTACCCATGCTGCAGGCGGGGTAGTTGACGCTGTGCGCGATGTTGCCGTTCTCCAGGTAATCCTTAAGCTCGCTGATGGCCATGTCGGCGCAGTTGGCCTCGGCCTCGCCAGTGCCGGCGCCCGAGTGCGTGGTGATAAACGTGTTGGGCATCTTGACGGTCTTGGGCGTGGCAAAATCGCAGCTAAACCAGCTGAGTTTGCCCGCGCGCAGGGCGGCGTCAACGGCGTCCTCGTCAATGATGGTCTCGCGTGCGTAGTTGATGAGCACGGCGTCGGGTGCCAGCAGGTTGATCTGCTCGGTGCTGATCATGCCGATGGTGTCTGCCTTGCTGGGCACATGCACGGTGAGGTAGTCGCAGCCGCGGCACAGATCCTCGAGCGTGCCCACGCGCTGCACCTCGCGGCTCAGCACCCACGCGTGTTCGACGGAAATGAACGGATCGTAGCCGTAGACGTCCATACCCAGATCGACGCAGGCGTTGGCGACCTTGGAGCCCACGTTGCCCAGGCCGATGACGCCGATGCGCTTGCCCTTGAGCTCGCGGCCCACAAAGGCCTTCTTGGCCTTCTCAGCATCGACCTGGATCTCGGGGTCGTCGGCGTTGTCGCGCACCCAGTTCATCGACTGCACGACGCCGCGGCTCGAAAGCACCAGCATGCCCAGGACGAGCTCCTTGACGGCGTTGCTGTTGGCGCCGGGGGAGTTAAAGACGACGACGCCCTTCTTGGCGTACTCCTCGACGGGGATGTTGTTGACGCCGGCGCCGCAGCGGGCGATGGCGCGGATGCCCTCGGGCAGCTCGTAGCCGTGCAGGTCGGTCGAGCGCATCAGGATCGCGTCGGCCTCCTCGGCGGTGCCCACAAACTCGTAGCCCTCGCCAAACTCGACTTTGCCGTCCTTGGTGATGTCGTCGATGGTCTTAATCTTACGCATAGAAAAACTCCTTAGCAGGTTTTGATCTAAACAGGGTGGTTTGAGATGGCTGGTCGGCCCGCGTGCTGCGGGCTAGTTAGATCGCGGGCTCAAACTATGCTGCGCTTCGAAGTCCTTCATGTACGAGGCCAGTGCCTGCACGTCTTCCATGGTTACGGCGTTGTAGACGCTGGCGCGCATACCGCCCACCAGGCGATGGCCCTTGACGTTTTGAATCTGGTGCTCGGCCGCGCCTGCGACAAAGGCCGCATCGAGCTCGGCGTCGCCGGTACGGAACGTGACGTTGGCGATGGAGCGACTGTCTGTCTGCGTGGTGCCGTGGAACAGCTCGCTGTGCTCGAGCAGGTCATAGAGCAGGTTGGCCTTGGCCCAGTTGCGCTCGGCCATGGCGGCAAGTCCGCCGGTCTGCTCAACCCAACGGAACACCTTGTCGCACACGTAGATGCCAAAGGTGTTGGGCGTGTTGAGCATGGAGCCCTTGGCGGCCTGGGTCTTAAGGTCCATGTACTGCGGCGTCTGCGCAAAGGCGGGGCCATCTGTGATGAGGTCGTCGCGCACGATGACCACGGTCACGCCCGCGGCGCCGGCGTTTTTCTGCGCGCCGGCGTAGATGAGTCCGTAGCGTTCGACGTCGAGCGGCTGCGACAAAAAGCAGCTCGAGACATCGGCGACCAGCGGTACGTCGCCACAGTTGGGCAGCTCGTGGTACATGGTGCCAAAGATGGTGTTGTTCTGGCAGATGTAGACGTAGTCGAGCCCGTCGCCTGCGGCCTCGGCGGCAATGCGCGCGTTGATGTCGGCCATGTTGGGAATGCGGTCGAAATTGGTGTCCTCGGAGCTCGCGAGCAGCACGGCCTCGCCGTACTTGGCGGCCTCCTTGTATGCCTTGTTGGCAAAGTTGCCGGTCACGATGTAGCCTGCGCGGCCGCGGCGCATGAGGTTCATGGGGATGCCCGCAAACTGCAGCGTGGCGCCGCCCTGCAAAAACAGGACGCGGTAGTTGTTGGGGATGCTCAGCAGGCGACGCAGGGTTGCCTCGGCGTCGTCGATGATCTGCTGGTACATGCTAGATCGATGGCTCATCTCGAGCACGGACATGCCGCAACCGCGGTAGTCCATCATCTCGTCGGCGATCTCGGCGAGCACGCTTGTGGGCAGTGCGGCCGGGCCAGCTGAGAAGTTGTGCACACGTGCCATCTTCTAGTTCCCCTTTGTAGTCGTTTGAACGTTCGGGATACTTTAGCACAGTGGAGCGCTAGGCGCGACCGCATCACGGTAAAACTCGAGTGCGCCGCTATGATTTACAGGATGGTTACATGGGGGAGGGGTGACCTTACCTGATGGCTCGCATCCGATCTGCCTCTGCCCTTGCTTGTTTCCAGGGGCGCACACGACCGTTGGTGAGGTCGTCGTAACCATGAGCGATGGTACGTTGAATGTGATCTTCGCGTTCCTGAATGGTAGTTAGCGCGCGTGTCTGATCAGAAATAGGCTTTATGACAGGCATATGAAACTCCTTACATAGAAGCATATGTATAACTCTATGTTGAATATAGCGGAGGATGGCGTTGGGCGTGTGCGTGCCTGCATTCGTAAGCGCGGTTGTCTGGCAAGTGTGATTTGGGGCGACCTCGGCAAAGCTTCTGAGCTGCGAAAATGACCGTTAACCGGATTTAATTTTGTTGCTCAACATTTGACACTCTGGGCGTGGTAACTTTTTTACCAACAGGTATGATTATTGTCATGTGCGCCGCGCCTGCCTGCCGGGTTGCGGCGCACTTGTGACAGCCTTTGACACCCTTGGAGCGTGTACTGTGGATGTAACCACAAAAAGCGTTCGGGGGGGGGTGCTCACCCGCGAGCAATTCCTCCCGCATGAGATGCGCATCGTCGCTGCCCTTCGTATGCAGGGCGCAAGCGATGAGCAGGTCATTGTACGCGTAAAGAGCGAGAACCTCTTTCAATATCCCACGGAGCGTATGGTCGCCAACCGCGCAACCGTGTGCCTTCGCCGCCTTGACGCCATGGTGCCCACGGACGCCGTATGCGCCGCGCGCGGCATCGACCCCAAAACCGCCGTCGAGGCTGCGTCATCCCTAACCAGGCTCATGGCATCCGGCACTCCCACGCAGGCGGACCAGGCCATCTTCTACAGCATGATCTGCCGCTACGATATCGTGCGCGAGCTCGTGCTCGTCGAGGTAGGGGAGCGCCTACAAAACTTCGATTATGCCTTTACGGCGGTTGACCTCAACGCCTTTATGACACGCTTTACCACGGAGTATCCGGACGCGGCCCGCTGGACTGAGGCCACGGTCAAGCGCATTAAGGGCTCGCTCCGCCAGACGCTCCGCCATGCCGGCCTTATCGGCGAGGGCCAGGGCCCGGAGTCCGAGCGCCTGTCACCACTCTTCCTCGATTCCGATGTCGAGCGAGCCTTGGTTCAGCTGGGCGAGCAGTCGCTTATCGCGGCCCTTACCGGCAGGCGGTGATGTAGCGTGGCTCCCGTCAAAAGCGCCGTCGACCCTGTTATCACCCCGGCGACCGATCTCACCACCAATATCGGCATCCATTCCCGCAAGAGCCTCGTGGCGGCGCATGCCCGCTCCGAGCGCGCCTGTCAGGAATTTGAGCGCCGTGCGCAGCTTCTGCGCGAGTGCCTGTGCAGCGAGGACTTTTTGGCCAACAAGGGCATAGGCAATGAGATCGGCTTCCACACCTTTTGCTATGACCCCGCGCTGGAGTTTGAGGCGCGTGCATTATTTGACACCCTTTCACGCGATGCCGAGGCCGACAAGCTTCCGTGCACGCTCAAGGTCGTGAACCTTTACGACGCCGTGCTGGCAATTCTCGAAAAGCGCCGTGTTCTCAAGGCTATCCCACACCAAGAGGAGCGCCGCGGTACCCAGCGTGTGCTCGAGGACGTGGCCAAGTTCGCCTCGCCCGAGAAAGTCGCCGCGTACATCCTTGAGCAGACCGAGCCGCACGCGCCTGGAGACGTCGTTCTCCTCACCGGCGCGGGCGAGGTTTTCCCGTTCTTTCGCATACACACGCTTCTCCACTGCATGCTTGCGGATTTTGATGAGGTGCCTGTGGTCGCCGCCTATCCGGGCAGTTTCAACGGCTCTTCTTTCCAGCTCTTTAACCGTCTGCCGGCCGACAACTACTACCGCGCCATCGATATCTCATAAGCACGGCTCCCCGCAGACAAGTCCCTGCCGCCGGTAACAACCCTTTGCCATAACGTTCCCAAACCCAAAGGAGCACCCATGGACAACACGATCATTCGCGACCTCTTTGCAAAAGACATCAACCGCCCCATCAACGGCGTGGTCAAGGTCCAGGATTCAAAAGATGGGTCCATCCGCCAGGAGCTTGACGAGTACGTGGTGACGCGCGAGTTGCAGAGGCATTTTGCCACGTTCTTCAAGGCCTACGGCGATGCCATCGATGTGCGCACCGACAAGATCGGCGTGTGGATCAGTGGTTTCTTCGGTTCCGGTAAATCGCACTTCCTCAAGATGCTGAGCTACCTGCTCGAGAATCGCCAGATCGGCGGCAAGAGCGCCATCCGCTACTTTGACGGCAAGATCGTCGACCCCATGGTCGAGGCTGCCATGGAGCGCGCCTGCTCGGTGTCCACGCAGGCCATCCTCTTTAACATCGATAGCAAGGCGGGCCAGTGGAAGCAGGGCGATACGGCTCCCACGGCGCTGCTTCGCGGCTTTGAGCGCATGTTCTACGAGGCGCGCGGCTTCTACGGCGAGGACCTAAAGCTTGCAAAGCTCGAGGAACACATCGATTCCCTGGGCAAGACCCAGGAGTTCCGCGAGGCCTTTGAGCGCGTCAACGGCGAGTCCTGGCTCCAGACCCGCGACACCTACAGCTACTTTGAGGACGACGTCGTCGAGGTGCTGCAGAGCGTGCTCGGCATGAGCGAAAAGGCCGCATGGAACTGGCTTGAGGGTTCTGAGGACGAGGTTTTGGCCCCCGATGTCTTTGCCAAAAAGGTCAAGGACTACGTAGACGCTCAGGCAGCGGCCCACGGCGGTAACTACCGTTTACTCTTTATGGTCGACGAGGTGGGTCAGTTTATTACAAACGACCGGGATCCAAGCCTTATGTTGAGTCTTCAGACCATCGTCGAGGAGCTGGGTGCCGCCTGCGGTGGCCGCGTGTGGGTGATGGTCACGAGCCAGGAGGCCATCGACAACCTGAACCTGCCCGTGGGCAACGACTTTTCAAAGATCCAAGGCCGCTTCAATACCCGCCTTTCGCTCTCCAGCTCCAGCGTGGACGAGGTCATCCAGCGCCGTCTGCTCGAGAAGACCGCGTCGGCGGCCGATATGCTTGCACGGGTCTACGAGCAAGACACCGCCGTGCTCAAAAACAACTTTACCTTTGAGGGTGGCTCGCGCTCCGACCTTGCCGGCTACGCCAACTCCAAGGATTTTGTGGCCAGCTACCCGTTTGTGGGCTATCAGTTTAAGCTCCTGCCTGACGTGATGACCGAGGTGCGCAAACACGGTGTCAAGGCTAAACACATGTCCACAGGCGAGCGCTCCATGCTGAGCGCGTTCCAGGAGAGCGCTCAGGCCATCCAGCATGACCAGACCGGTGCACTCGTGCCGTTCTGGCGCTTCTTCAACACTATCTCCAAAGACCTTGAGCACGGCATCAACCAGGTGGTCGATCGCGCGGTCCGCGCGGCCGAGGACGCAAAGGGCCTTGAACCCTACGACGTTCAGGTGCTCAAGCTCCTGTACCTGATTCGTTACATCGGCTACGTCAAGGCCACGGTCGAGAACATCTCCATCTTCATGATAGACGGCCTCGACGTGGACAAGCGCGCCCTCAAGGACCGCGTCAAGGAGTCCCTTGCCCGTCTGGAGCGCGAGAACTACGTGGCGCGCCAGGGCGATACCTATAGCTTCCTCACCGACGAGGAGCAGGAGATAGCGCAGGAGATCGCACACACTCCGATCGATAACGCGCAGGTGATCGAGTCTATCAAAAAGCGTCTGTTCGACAGCATCTATACCGCGCGCAAACTCAACCGCGGGGCCAACGACTTTCCGTTTGACCGCTATGTGGACGGCTCAATCCACGGTACCAGCATGGGCGGCATGGAGCTTTACGTGGCGACTATGGCGAGCGACCTGGGCCGTGCGGACGATACCGAGCTGGCCTTGGCTTCTTCGGGCAAAGCCATCGTGGTCTTGAGCGACGAGGCGGATTATTGGGAGACGCTCGTCAACGCTGCCAAGATCCGTAAGTACGCCAAGACGCGAAATCTCCAGGAGCTTCAGCCGAGTACGCGCCAGATCGTCGAGTCCAAGATGCGCGAGGCGGCCTATAACGAGAAGGAGGCCGATACCCTTTTGAGCGAGGCTGTGCTCCACGCACGTTGCGCAGTCAACGACCGCATGGTTGAGGTCCGCGCGGCCAAGCCCGCCCAGGTCTTTGAGCAGGTGCTGGCGCAGCTGTGCGACGTGGTCTTTGAAAAGGCCGACTATATCGGCGCGCCGGCCACGAGCGATTCCGATATTCGCTCCACGCTGGCGGGCAACGTTCAAGTGGGGCTCGCTGGCATGGATGCAGGTAACACGCGTGCGCTCAAAGAGGTCGAGGACTACCTCAAAGTGCAGCACCAGCGCCACCTGGATACCGCTATGGGCGATATCCAGCGCCAGTACCAGCAAAGGCCCTTTGGCTGGCGCGAGGTCGACATCGCAAATGTGGTGGCGCAGCTTGTGGTGGAGCAGCGCGCGCAGGTGCTGTTTGGCGGTCAGACGGTTCAAGCTAACGACAGCCGCATGGTGGCGCTCCTGCGCAAGGATGCCGATAAGGCCCAGGTGCGCTTGCGCATGCGCATGAGCGACCGGTTGCTGCGCGCCACGGGCGAACTCATGTGTGACCTGTTTGATCTCAAGACCGTGCCCTCCAACGAGGATAGGCTCGTGGTCGAGCTCAAGGAGCGCCTTGAGGACTTGCGCGAGTCGTGCCTCGCCATAGCACGCGACTACTATACGGGCATCAAACCGCTCTATCCGTATCCTGGCGAGGGCGAGTGCGAGAAGATGCGCTCTGAGGTCGTCGACGTTCTTAAGGACCAGAGCGAGTCCGAGGCGTTCTTGACCACGTTCACCAAGCATGAGGAGCGTTTGCTCGATGCCAAGGAAGACTTTGACAAGGTGGTTGAGTTCTTCGAGTCCAATCAACGAGCAGCGTTTGACCACGCCAGGGATTTCTTGAACCGCACCGAGGGTATCGAGTATGCCTCCGATGACATTCCCGGTGCGGTGGAGAACGTGGCAACGGTTCGTGAGATCCTCAAAGATCCCAAGCCCTACGGCCGTATTAAAGACCTGCAGCCGCTTATGGATCCCGTCGAGGATGACATGAAAAAGCTGTTGGGCATCCGCCGCAATGAGTTTTTGTGTCGCATCGAGAGCGATCTGCAAGACCTGAGGGCGCAGGCCGAGAGCCAAAAGGGCTTTGTCAATCAGGCCAAGGATGCCATAGCAGACGCCGGTACCAAATACGAGTCGTTCAAAAACCGTGCCCACAGCGCTCAAAGTCTCAACGAACTGAGCGTTGTTGCAACTAACTGGGGCGACTGGCTCAGTGCGGCGGCCAACGAGATGTACGACGCTGTGGATGAGGCCCGCGTGCGTATGGACAACGAGCGCCGCACCACCGAGGTCATGAGTACGGGCGAGGTGGTCAAGAAGGTCTCCAACAAGGGCGCCGCATCGTCTGCTCCCGTGCCCGCGCCCAAGCCCCAGCGCAAGATCAAGACTGTGCGCCGTGCCGATCTGGCCAAGCCGAGTCGTCTCTTGTCCACAGAGGACGTGGAGCGCTACGTGGACGACCTGCGCTCCCGTCTTATGCAGGCGCTCGCTGCAAACGACGAGATACGTATCAACTAACCCGCGGAGCCACCGGTGCCAAAGCGCACACCGGTGGCTTATGGCGTTTAGAAAGGCTCATCAACCATGAACGATTCTGCTCTTAAGAGCTTCTGCACCTGGGCCCGTACGGAGCTCATCAAAGGCGTGGAGGCGCAGATGGTGCGCTACGGCATCACCGAACCTGCACCCGCGCCCGTTGGGTCCGAGACCGTCAGCGGCCTGCCCCTAAGTCCGGCTGAGATTGAGCAACGCGACGAACTGCTGCGCATGCAGGCAGAGGTGGGTCACGAGGCGCTGCGCGACCGTGCGGCCTACACCTGGTTCAACCGCATCGTGGCCATTCGCTTCATGGATGCACGCGGATGGCTTCCCAGCCGTATGCGCATGCTAAGTCGTGCGGACGGCAGCCATGGCAGCGAGGCCGTGGAGAACGCACTGGACGTGGAAATAACGACGGCCGATACCGATCGCATAGCCGAGCTCAAGATGGCGGGCTTGGATGAACCGTTGTGGCGCTACCTGCTTGTTGCTCAGTGCGAGGAGCTTGCCGATTGCCTGCCGGGCGTCTTTGAACGCGTGGGCGGAGCCATGGAGCTGCTGTTGCCCCAGGGCCTCATGATGGCTGACAGTGTGGTGGGCAAACTCAATGCCGTTCTCACTGACAAGGACTGGCGCGAGGGCGTGACCGTTCTGGGCTGGATGTATCAGTACTACAATGCCGACGTTAAAGACGAGTTCTTCAAGTCCAAGCGCAAGGCAGCGGCGGCGGACATCGCGCCCGCCACGCAGCTCTTCACCCCCGAGTGGATCGTGCGCTATATGGTCGAGAACTCGCTCGGCCGTCTGTGGATGCTCAACAATCCAGGGAGTTCGCTGCGCGAGCGCATGGAGTATTACATCGAGCCCGATGCTGAGCACGAGGACTTCATCCGCATTTCGAGTCCCGAGGAGATAACCCTCTGCGACCCCGCATGCGGCTCGGGCCATATCCTGGTCTATGCGTTTGAGCTGCTCTTCCATATGTACGAGGAGCGCGGTTATCGTGAGCGCGAGATTCCCGAGCTCATTCTTACTAAAAACCTTGCGGGCATGGAAATCGATTCCCGCGCGGTACAGATCGCGGAGCTGGCGCTTGCCATGTGCG
Organism: Collinsella aerofaciens; assembly: GCA_048529485.1. Taxonomy (GTDB): domain Bacteria; phylum Actinomycetota; class Coriobacteriia; order Coriobacteriales; family Coriobacteriaceae; genus Collinsella; species Collinsella aerofaciens_CJ. Next base: position 21,881 of record DBGFJU010000047.1, read on the forward strand.
CCCGCGAGCACGACCGTCGCTTCTTTAGGCGTGGCGTTCGCGTCGACGTTACCGTGCTCTCGAGCATCCCGCTAGGGGAGGACGAGCTGCCGGGTAACAAGAAGCTCGCCGAGGAGCTGAGTCATTTGGGCGAGATCGGTTCGCTGCTCAATCCCTCAGAGGACGAGATCGACGAGCTCAAGGCTGCCGCCGCGAGTTGTTCCGATGACCTTTTTGCCGCTACGGCCAAAACTAAGCTCGAAAGCGCTGCCGCCATCTGCGAGAAGCTGTCCCGTCGTTTTACCTGCACCGTTGCGAATCCTCCGTATATGGGCAGCAGCAGCTTTAATCCATTCATGAGCAAGTGGATCAAGAAGAACTACCCCGACGTGAAGAGCGACCTCTTCTCCAGCTTTGTCGTTCGCATGTTCAGTCTCGCCAGGGACCACGGCGAGTGCGGAGTCATGTCGCCTTTCGTCTGGATGTTCATCGGAAGCTATGAGAAGCTCCGCAACGAGATTATCGACAACAGAACGCTTACCTCCCTCATTCAACTTGAGTACTCGGGCTTCGCTGGCGCGACTGTGCCCATCTGCACCTACACGTTTCACAACTCACTCATCAAGGGCTACAAGGGAGGCTACGTGCGCCTTTCTGACTTCGTTGGCGCCGCTGTCCAGGCTCCCAAGGCCCTCGAGGCAATCCAAAACCCCGACTGCGGCTGGTTCTACCGCCGCAACGCCGAGACCTTCAAGCAGATCCCCGGCACCCCCATAGCCTACTGGGCCAGTGATGCCCTTGTTGAATCGTTCACAAAAGGAAAGAGGCTCGATGCCATTGCTACTCCGCGACAGGGCTTGGCGACGAGCGATAATGGCCGCTTTTTGAGGAAATGGTGGGAAGTGGCGCCTTCCAACACATCGCGAGATTGTAGCGGCAGGCCTGAGGCAAAGCAGAGTGGCTCCCGTTGGTTCCCGATTATTCGGGGCGGCTCCTATCGAAAGTGGTGGGGTGACTACGACGAGGTGGTTAACTGGTTTGATGACGGTCGGGAGATGAAGGAAGCAATTCTGTCCAAGTATACTTATCTCTCTACACCTGATTTTGTGATCAAGAACCAGAACGACTATTTCAAGCCCGCAGTTTCCTGGTCTAAAATTTCTTCCAGCCTTGCCTCCTTTAGGTTTGCGCCTCGAGGGATGCTTTTTGAGGTAGCTGGAGCATGTCTTTTTGCGGAGCCGAATGAGCTCCGATACATCCAGGCTTTCTGCAACTGTTCCATTGCCGAAATTGATTTGGCGTTTATGTCGCCGACTCTAAACTTTGAGGTAGGCCAAATCGGTCAGTTGCCAATCATCCAAGATGAGGCTGCCGAGCCGACTGTCTGTTCACTCGTTGAAGAATCTCGCTCAATTTCAAAGGCGGACTACGATTCGTTTGAAACCTCTTGGGATTTTAAACGTAATCCTCTTGTCTAGGTGATCGCCATGGCTGAAAAGAAGAGGCGCAAGCCTGTCGATAAGACAAAAATTGAATATGTCGAACCTAAGCCAAGCTGGATAAAGGCTGTTAAGGTTAATGACCATAACGATGTCATGGGTTCTATTATTCAGTTTTTTCTGGTTGAATCTCCTTGTAAAGGCGTGAGCAGCAGAGGGTTATCGCTTCTCGATTATGGATGGGTTGATAGTGTTCCTCCTAAATCTGGGTATCTTCACCGAAGATTATTGGAAGTGGCCAATCTCTGCGATGGGTCGACACTATTTACGGCCACACGAAAAGAAGAGATGAAAAAGAGATTTGTTGATGCTGGTATGCCTGGCAATTTTGCTTCAACTTGTACCTCAAATCGCGTTGTGGCGCTCATCAATAGCAATTTTGTGCTTGATATATTTCGGATTATTAGAAATTCGTTGGCACATTGTCGCTTTCAATTGGTCGATAAGAACGGTGTAGATTTCATTGCTTTTGAAAACGGTATGCCAGGAAAAGATCTCATTGGAGCGGATGCATTTGAGGTGAGCTCTCGTTTATTTCTTAAATGCAGCACTCTCATTGATTGGATTGCTGTGGTTAAGTCCGAGGCTATATACGAGGCGGAAGAAATTGCACGCAAGAAAGAGACCTCAGAACGGGAGTGGGAAAACAAACGTCAATTGGTTTTGTCTCGAATATCGAATGGATCTTACTCAAATAAAGATGATCTCGGGAAGGACTGTGAGCTATCTAAGCGTAATTTAGATAAATTACTTGGCGAGCTGAAGGCCCAAGGGCTTATTGCTTATTCACGTTCTAATCGAAAATGGGAACTTACTGGTGACGCAAATCAGTGAGTAAGAGATGTTTCATCTTTGATTGCGAAGAACGGTGTGTCGAATGAGCTTCCAACGTTTTTTATCGCAAAGAGACTCGCTGTCTCTCGAAAGTAACCTTTTAAATGAAATTAGTCGGCGTTTTTAAATGAGAGGGCGGTCAAATATGGTCACTTTACTTCAAGATAAATACGAGGCGCGCAAGGCTGAGGTTAATGCTCGCTTTGAGCAGCTTCGCGCTAACGAGGAAGAGCTCAACCGAATCTTTGCCAAAATCTACAACATGGAGGGGGAGGTGCCCGTCGAGGTCGAGGACAAGTACGTTTCGGTGGCACGCATCTTCGACACCGCTGATGAGATTCCCGAGAGCTACAAGGGCAACAAATACGTGCGCACCAAGCGCGACGAGATCACCTCGCTCATGAGCTATGCCGTGGGCTGCATGTTTGGCCGCTATTCGCTGGATGTGGACGGGCTGGTCCTGGCCGGTCAGGGCGCCACGGTCGACGACTATCTGGCCAAGATGCCCGATCCCGATCACGTGACCTTTATGCCTGATGCCGACAACGTACTGCCCATTACCGATGACGAGTACTTTGACGACGACATCGTGCGCTACTTTATCGACTTTGTGCGCACCGTGTACGGCGAGGAGACGCTCGAGCAGAACCTGGCCTTTATTGCCGAGGCGCTCGGCGGTAAGGGTACCTCGCGCGAGGTGATCCGCACCTACTTTTTGAAGGACTTTTTTAAGGACCACTGCCAGACCTATAAGAAGCGTCCCATCTACTGGCTGTTCGACAGCGGCAAGAAGAACGGCTTCAAGTGCCTTGTTTACATGCATCGCTACCAGCCTGACCTGTTGGCTCGCATCCGCACCGACTATGTGCATGAGCAGCAGGAGCGCTACCGTGCCCAGATCGGGTATGCCAACGATGCCCTTGTCAGTGCCGAGCGCGGCGAGCGCGTGCGCTTGGATAAGCGCATCAAAAAGCTCAACGACCAGCTCAAAGAGACCATTGCCTACGAGGAGAAACTGCACCACTTGGCAGACCAGATGATTAAGATCGACCTGGATGACGGCGTCAAGGTCAACTACGCCAAGTTTCAGGATGTGCTGGCGAAGATTAAGTAACTGCAGATACGGTAAGGATATTCATGCCCAAGATCGATGTAGAAGAACAGCTCAAGCTGCGATTTTTGCAGCCGTTGTCCTCATGCGCGCCGCGCCGTGTTGTGGTTTGGCACGATGCGGACGGCGAGTTTGCTCCTGAGTTTGAGCGATTGGCTGCCGAGGGTTTCGACGGCGTGGGGGCCGATGCCGGCGTAATGCCTGCTCACGGTGACTTTGAGCGCCCGGTGCGCTTTGTTGAGGCCTGCGAGGGCCGTATGTTTGCCGTCAAGAAGCTCATCAACCGCGATGACCTTGCGAGCGATATCTTGCTGTATCGCCGTTGCCCGCGCGGCAGGCTTGAGGGTGATTGGCTTGCCGATGTTGAGCTGTATGCCGATCAGTTCCAGGCTGACTATCTTTCGCTTTTGGCCGATCAACTGGGCATCGAGAATATCGACGCCGTGCGCGAGAGCCTGCGCGAGCACAAGACGTTCTTTGATGCCAAGACCCGCTGCGCTAAGTTTGCCGCGTGCGTTCCGCATGCCTCGGGCGCATCCGATATCGAACTCGGCATCCTTACGGTGATTTTTGGCGGTAAAGAGCCTGGTGACGCGCGTCCCGCGTTTGTGCTGCGTGGCTGTATGACCATGCTGCTGCACGAGGGTCCCGAGGCGCTGGCTGAGTTGGCGGACAAGTACTGCGTGCGCGATGCCCTCTCTGCCTTCATTGTGCGTTGCTATGGGTTTGATGGGCCGCTTTACGAGCGTGACTCATTGCTTATGCTTGCATCCCATGTGCTCCTTACGGCGGCATCCACCGCGCTTCCCGAGGGAGCGCTCAAGGGGCTCGAAAGCTATGTGGCTCCCGCCTACGGCCCCTATTGCCTTGAGGCGGTGCGCACGTGGGACCAGGCCGCCGATACCCAGGCATCGAGCGAGGACCTATTTGAGATCTGTCGTTTGGTGGAGGATGTCCGCGGGCTCTTTGCGCGGTTTGAGGCTCTGCCGATCGATGTGCTGGCCTCGCTTGATGTGTTCCCGTGCGTCAATGAGGCTGTACTCTCGCAGTTGTTCAGCTCGTTTGCGCAGGGTGCAGACCGTGTTGAGGACGCACGCGCCTTTGCGGCGCGTCGCTGCGACCTAAGCTGGTACCGTCGTGTCGAGAGCTACTTTGACCTGCTTGCCGCTGTGGCCGATATGTGCGCGTTTAGGCAGGCGCACGCGGGCGGCTTCCATCTGGCGCAGCCCCAGCAGGTGTGGGATGCCTACACGACCGATTGGTATTCCATGGATGCTGCCTATCGCCATATGTGCACCGCGTATCTGCGGGCGCGCTCCGTCGAGTGCGATACGCTCGAGGAGCCTGCCCGCGCTGTGGCGGACTGGGCGGAGAATCTCTACAGTAACTGGTTCTTGGCCGATGCCAATGCTTGCTGGACATCCGCTGCGCAAGGGGAGTGGGCCGATTGCGGCTACATCGAGGGTCCCGAACGGCAGGATGAGTTCTACTGGCATGTGCTGCCCACCTTTGTGGGCTCTGCTAAAACGACGGTCGTTATCGTGAGCGACGCGCTGCGCTATGAGGTGGCCTGCGACGTCGCGGCGCTGCTCGAGCGCGAGCGCGGCGGCAACGTCAAGGTTTCTAGCATGCAGGCGGTCTTTCCCTCCATTACAGAGGTGGGCATGCCCGCGCTGCTGCCGCATCAGGCGCTTGGGCTTGCAGCGGATGGTTCGTTTGTGCTGGCTGACGGCAAGCCCACCGCAACGACTCCGCAACGCGAGGCCGTGCTTACCCATGTTGAGCCTACGGCCCGCGCTTTACGCTCGAGCGCATACCTCAACATGGCGGGAACCGAGCGTAAGGCGCTGCTCAAGGACTCAAGACTTGTTTACCTCTACCACAACAAGATCGATGCCACGGGCGAGAAGGCCGCTACGCAGGATGACGTCTTCGGTGCCTGTGCGGACACCGTGGAGGAACTTGCTGCGTTGGCGCGTCGCGTGTGCACCGACGCCCCAGGCGCGCGTGTTG
>DBGFJU010000048.1:0-3598 GCA_048529485.1 Collinsella aerofaciens
GGCCAGCCAGGGCATTGGCGGCAGCGTCGAGGACGAAGACGTCGAGGCCGGTGTTAGCCATGAGGACGGAGATACCACGGGCGAGGGCGATCACGAGAACAACGGACATCATGTCGGCAGCGCCGGTGATGAAGGTGTTGACGATCTGCTTCTCGGACAGGCCACCGATGATACCGATCAGGACGGCCATGAGGAAGAACCAGGTGGAAGCCTCGTCGAAGTACCACTGGCCAATGGGCAGGCCGGTGATCAGGGCAGACCAGCCCTGGACGACGGCGTTACCATCGGCGTCGTAGACAGCGCCAGCGTCGAAGAAGTTGGCGACGCCCTCGTTGAGGTCGGCCAGCGGAATGAAGCCGACGATCATGACGACGAAGGTGAAGGCGAAGGCGATCAGAACACCCTTCTGACGACCGGTGAGCTTGACCTCCTTGTGGACCTCGGAAGCAGCCTTGCCGTGAGCCTCTTCGGCGTCCTTGAGCTCCTGCATCGACAGGATGGTGGAACCCTTGTCAGCCTTGACCTTCTTGGCATAGTTCATCACGAAGAAGATGGACATAGCGGTAGTGACAATCCACAGGACGGCACCGAGGCCGATGATGATGGACTGGTTGACCTCAATGCCAACGCCGGTCAGAGCGTCGACGGCAGCGCCGACGGCGAACGGGTTAACCGTGGAGCCCAGGCAGCCGCAGCCAGCGCCGAGCAGGACGGTAGCGGCACCGACCATGGGGTCGAAGCCAGCAGCCATCATGGTAGCGGCGAGCAGGGCGTAGAAGGGAACGGTCTCCTCGCACATACCATAGGTGGTACCACCGAGGGAGAAGATGAGCATCAGCACGGGAATGAGCATAATCTCGTTGCCCTTAAGCTTCTGCACCAGAACGGCGATGCCGTTATCCAGAGCGCCGGTCTCGGTCATCATGCCGAGGAAGCCGCCCAGGATCATAACGAAGAGGCAGACGGGCAGAGCGTCAGCGAAGCCCTTAATCGGGGCGGTGCAGAAATCGCTCAGACGGGCGGCAGTAACCGCGCCGCCGGACGTGCCGGAGACGATAACGGTAATCACTGCGACAATTGCCAGCAGAGCAAGAAGAATGGTGAACGATGAAGGCATACCGCGCTTTTTCTTAGCGGTCTCAGTCATAGTTCTCATCCCCCCTTCATAAATCATTTACTGATCTCGCCAGAAGCGGCTCTTCCGTGCCGTGCCTGCCGCTTGATGCGAGATTATTACCAGATAAAACCGCTCGGGGTGTGCAGCAATACACCCCGAGCGAGATGCTAGATGCTCTTACTTGAGCGTGGCGTACATGACAGCCTTAATGGTGTGCATGCGGTTCTCGGCCTCGTCGAAGACCTTGGAAGCGGGGCTCTCGAAGACCTCGTCGGTGACCTCCTGCTCGGTGATGCCGAACTGCTCGCACTTCTCGGCGCCAATGGTGGTGTTGGTGTCGTGGAAGCTGGGCAGGCAGTGCAGGAAGATAGCACCCGGGTTGGCCATAGCCATGACCTCGGAGGTAACACGATACGGGGTGAGCTGAGCGATGCGCTCGGCCCAGACCTCGTCGGGCTCGCCCATGGAGACCCACACGTCGGTGTAGATAACGTCGGCACCGGTGACGCCGTCCTTGACGTCGGTGGTCAGCTTGATGGTGCAGCCGTTAGCCTCGGCGATGGGCTTGCAGGCCTCGATGACGTCGTCAGCGGGCATGCACTCCTCGGGGCCGCAGGCCACGAAGTTCATGCCGAGCTTGGAGCAGACGACCATGAGGGAGCGAGCAACGTTGTTCTTGCAGTCGCCCATGAAGACGAGGGTCTTGCCCTTGATGTCGTAATTGAAGTTCTCTTGGACGGTCAGGATGTCAGCGAGCATCTGGGTGGGGTGCCACTCGGTGGTCAGGCCGTTCCAGACAGGCACGCCGGACTTAGCAGCGAGCTCCTCGACGTCGTCCTGGGCAAAGCCACGGAACTCGATGCCGTCATACATGCGGCCGAGAACGCGGGCGGTGTCCTCGATGGACTCCTTCTTGCCCATCTGCGACGAACCCGGATCGAGGTAGGTGACGCCCATGCCCAGATCCATGCCGCCGACCTCGAAGGCGCAGCGGGTACGAGTGGAGGTCTTCTGGAAGAGCAGAACGATGTTCTTGCCCTCGAGATAGCGGTGCGGAACGCCAGCGCGCTTCATATCCTTGAAGTTCTTGGAGAGCTTGAGCAGGTACTCGATCTCCTCGGTGGTGAGGTCGAGAAGCTTGAGGAAGCTACGGCCGGAGAGGTTAACACCCATGGTTCGAATCCTTTCGAAGAAATGAATTACATAAGTATCAGTGTTGCCCGTTTGACGGGCGAAACCGGTGCGGTTGTAGGGGGACCGCACCGGAAACGGAAAGACTTAGAGGTCCTCGCGCCAGAAGGGCATGCTCATGCAGCGCGGGCCGCCGCGGACGCGGGAGAGCTCGGCGGAGGGCACGACGAGAAGGTCCAGGCCCTCCTTGTACAGCACGTCGTTGGTGACGGTGTTGCGGGCGTAGACGCAGATCTTGCCGGGCTCGACGCACAGGGTGTTGGAGCCGTCGTTCCACTGCTCGCGGGAGGCCGCGATCGGGTCGCCGCCGCCGCAGGGGATCAGCTTGACCTGGTCGACGCCGGTGGCGTCCTCCAGGACGTGCTCGAGGGTGTCCTCGATCAGGCGGATGTTCACGTCGCCCGGGTTCTTGCCGGCGGTCAGCTCGTAGACGCGCAGGGTGCCCATGATGGCGGGGTGGATCGTGAACTTATCGACGTCGATCTGGGTGAAGACCGTGTCGAGGTGCATGAAGGCGCGCGAGACCGGGATGTCGAAGGCCAGGATGCGCTCGACCTTGGAGTCGGAGTTCCAGAAGATGTTCTGGGCCATGACGTCGATCGCGGCGGCCTGGGTGCGCTGGGAGATGCCGACGGCGAGGGTCTTCTCGTTGATGTTCAGCACGTCGCCGCCCTCGGTGTGGAACTGGCAGTCGCGGCGGAAGTACAGCGAGACGTCCTTGTAGTCGGGGTGGTACTTGAAGACGTACTTGCCGTACAGGGTCTCGCGGTTGCGGGTGACCGAGTACATGCGGTTGAGGTTGACGCCCTCGCCGACGACCGCGAACGGGTCGCGGGTGAAGTAGAGGTTGGGCATCGGGTCGATGATCAGGTCGGACTCGGACTCGGAGTTGACCAGGGAGTCGAGGGTCGTGGACGCCGTGAGGGGCATGTCGATCTCGGACTTGGTCATGCCGGCCATGGTCTTCTTGACGAACTCGAGGTTGTCCTCGATGGAGTCCAGCTTCTCGCGGACGATCTGCGGCATGTGCTGGCCGCGGATGCCGGCCTCGGCGATGTACTGGTCGGTGAACTCGGCGCGGGCGCCGGGGACCTGGTCGAACACCTCGGCGACGAGGTTCTCGAGATAGAGGACCTCCACGCCCTGGTCCCTCAGGATCTGGGCGAAGGTGTCGTGCTCCTGCTGCGCGACCTCCAGGAACGGGACGTCGTCGAACAGGAGTCGCTCGAGCTCGTCGGGCGGCAGGTTGAGGAGCTCGTCGCCGGGACGGTGCAGGCAGACCTTCCTGAG
>DBGFJU010000049.1:0-5972 GCA_048529485.1 Collinsella aerofaciens
CAGGGTTCGACCCCCTGACGGCCCACCACACGATATCTCCTCTAAAGTCCGCCACAACGGACTTTAGCTTTGGGTCGTTAGCTCAGTTGGTAGAGCAGGGGACTCTTAATCCCAAGGTCCAGGGTTCGACCCCCTGACGGCCCACCAAAGCAAGTTTAGACGGTCAACAAGAGTTGGCCGTCTTTTTTTGTTGACCTCGCATGGGGTCGAACCCGAAAGGGCGCGGAGCTGAGGAAACTGCACCGTGATTCCCTTAGGGAAAACACGGCTAAAGCCCCGTAGGCGTGTTCTCCTTAGAGGAATCATGCTCACAGGGCTCGATGCATGTTGAAAAGTTGTGATCAAACTCAAAGCGAGAATCGATTTAGTCTGCTCGATAGTGCGATCCGAGACTTTCGGTCCGCTTACGCATGGCTTTGACCATCTCCGTCGACAGCTGAATCTGCGACTGTAGGCGGGCGAGGGCTGCGATCTCGCTGTCATCGGTATGCGGCTTGCTCAGCGCCATGGCCTTGTCTTGCAGGCTTTCAAGCTGTTGCAGGGCCTCGGATAGGCCTGTTTCGGTCCTGTTGATCATGCAAAAGGTGCTCATCGTGTGCCTAAGGCTGTGTGTCAGGCGTTCGGCATCTGTTGTGGCAATGCCGTACTGGGGGAGGGTGATATCCGCCTTCAGGGCCGCCTCAGGCTCTTTCTGCGCTGTGAGGGCTGCCGATGCGCCCGCGATACGTCCGAATACGATGCCGTTGGCGCTTGACAAGCCACCAATGCGGTCGGCGCCGTGCATGCCGCCTGTCGCCTCGCCGCAAGCGTAGAGGCCCTCAACGCCCGTGTGCGCGGTCTTATCGATCTTGATGCCGCCGTTAGCGGCGTGGGCATACATCGCAACGCGCATCTCGTCGGTCGGCGCGATGCCGTGCTCGTCTTGCAGCCAGGTGGCAAAGGTCTGCACAAACTCTGGGACATCCTCGCGGGGGAAGTCGTAGTGGAGTGCCAGGCCTTCGGCACCTGCCTGATCGATGACGAGATCGATAGCGCGGGAGGCCAAGCGTGACGTGAAGGGACCATATCCAGAGCGCTGCTCGAGCAGGTCGTCCAGCTTGTCGTCGGCAATATCTACCGGCTGGTCTATATGCACGTAGCGCCAGGTTTTCTCGTTGAAGACCAAGTTACGCCTGGGCTCGATGAAGCCAGGCATCATCTGCATGAACTCTATATTAGTAAGTGTTGCGCCGTGCGCCAGTGCGATGGCCTGCGAGGAGCTGAGCACATCAGCCGACGTAAGGCTGCGCTCGAACAGGCCGCCTGTGCCACCGGCTGCGATGATCGTGGCCTTGGCAGCAAAGGGCACGATTCGATTTTCGGTAAGGTCGTAGAGTACGGTTCCGGTTATTCTGCCGTTCGTGTCCTCAACAAGGTCGATAAGCTCATGGCGGGGGAGCAGGCGAATGCCGAGCGACTCGATCCAGGTCGTCAGAGCGTCCTCAAGGGGCTTGCGGGTGAGGCCGCGCCACATGCGCGTCTTGTGGTCAAAGCAGGGGATAAACTGCTTTTGTTGAGCACTCTTGGCGCTTTGCGGACGCTGGAGCTCAACGCCCAGGTCTTGCTCGAGCCAGTCAATCGCTTGGCGAATGCCGTGGACGAACGTTTGGACGAGTTCGGGGTCGGCAACGCCGCCGCCGACGGTCTGGATGGTGTCGATGAGGTCCTGCTCGTCGTCTTCGTCGACGGGACCGATGAGGCCGAGGCCCCAGGTACCCGGGAAGAAGCTCGATCCACTCATGGTCTTGCCGGCGCTTGCCACAGTGACGGTTGCACCCGTGCGTGCCGCTTCGATGGCGGCGCAAAGGCCCGCAATGCCAGCTCCAATTACCAGTACATCAGTCGATTCCATCGGATTCCTTTCTCGTCCGGCGCATTGTCGCACGGGTGATCGGCAATGGGGCCGCAAAGACTCGGCAAATCGGTAAAGGGCAAATATGGCAGGTGGGCGTCAGGTGGACTCGGTCACTTCGGTCGGCTAATTTGGTAAGTTGCGGTGGAATGCGGACTGTTTTGGCCTGTATGGATGCAATTCAGTCCGTATTTCACCGCAACTGATATATCGGACCTTCTAATAAGAGTAACCAATTTGGGACGGGGCAAACAAAAAGAGCCGCTACCCGGGTGGGTAGCGGCTCCAAAGCTCAGCTATATGAGCATCGCACGGGCGCGATTAGGCCTTGAGGGTCTCCTCGACGGCGACAGCGCAGGCGACGGTGGCACCGACCATGGGGTTGTTACCCATGCCGATGAGACCCATCATGTCGACGTGCGCAGGCACGGAGGAAGAACCGGCGAACTGGGCGTCGGAGTGCATACGGCCCATGGTGTCGGTCATGCCGTAAGAGGCAGGGCCGGCGCCCATGTTGTCCGGGTGCAGGGTACGGCCAGTGCCGCCACCAGAAGCGACGGAGAAGTACTTCTTGCCAGCCTCGAGGCGCTCCTTCTTGTAGGTGCCAGCGACGGGGTGCTGGAAGCGCGTGGGGTTGGTGGAGTTACCGGTGATCGAGATGTCGACGTTCTCGTGCCACATGATGGCAACGCCCTCGCGGACGTCGTCGGCGCCGTAGCAGTTGACGGCGGCGCGGGGACCATCGGAGTATGGGATGGTCTCGACGACCTTGAGCTCGCCCGTGAAGTAGTCGAACTGGGTCTTCACGTAGGTGAAGCCGTTGATGCGGGCGATGATCTGAGCAGCGTCCTTGCCCAGACCGTTGAGGATGACGCGCAGCGGCTTCTTGCGAGCCTTGTTGGCGTTCAGAGCCAGGCCGATAGCACCCTCAGCGGCAGCGAAGGACTCGTGACCTGCCAGGAAGGCGAAGCACTCGGTGTCGTCGGAGAGCAGCATAGCGCCCAGGTTGCCGTGGCCCAGACCGACCTTGCGGTCCTCGGCGACGGAGCCGGGAACGGTGAAGGCCTGGATGCCCTCGCCGATGATGGCGGCAGCCTCAGAAGCGGACTTGGCGCCACGCTTGACAGCGAGAGCGCAACCGAGGGTGTAGGCCCACTCGGCGTTCTGGAAGGCGATGGACTGGGTGTTGTTGACGATCTCACGCGGGTTGAAGCCCTTGTCGGTGCAGATCTGCAGAGCTTCCTCGAGGGAGGCGATGCCGTTGTCGGCGAGGCACTTGTTGATCTTGTCAGCGCGGCGCTCGTAACCTTCGAACGTAACAGTCATAGTTATTTCCCTCCCTTTCTACTCGTGAACCGGGAACACGCTGGCGACGGAGTGAGTCTCCTCGTCGGTGCGCGGGTCGATGTACTTGGCAGCGTTCTCCCACTGACCATAGTGGCCCATAGCGCCAGCGATGGCCTCCTCGGGGGTCTTGCCGGCCTTGACGGCGTCGGTGAACTTGCCGAGGTTCAGGAACTCGAATGCGATGATCTCGTTCTTGTCGTTGAGAGCCATGCGGGTGACGTAGCCCTGAGCGAGCTCGAGGTAACGAGCGCCCTTGGCCTTGGTGCCGAACATGGTGCCGACCTGAGAGCGAAGGCCCTTGCCGAGGTCGTCGAGGGAGGCGCCCACGGGCAGGCCGCCCTCGGAGAACGCGGTCTGGCTGCGGCCGTAAACGATCTGCAGGAAGATCTCGCGCATAGCAACGTTGATGGCGTCGCAGACGAGGTCGGTGTTGAGGGCCTCGAGGATGGTCTTACCGGGAAGGATCTCGGAAGCCATGGCGGCAGAGTGGGTCATGCCCGAGCAGCCGATGGTCTCAACGAGGGCCTCCTCGATGATGCCGTCCTTGACGTTCAGCGTGAGCTTGCAGGCGCCCTGCTGAGGTGCGCACCAACCCACACCGTGCGTAAGACCGGAGATGTCGGAAATCTCCTTAGCCTGGACCCACTTGCCCTCCTCGGGGATGGGTGCGGGGCCGTGGTATGCACCCTTGGCAACGGGGCACATGTTCTCCACTTCCTGTGAGTACTGCATGCCTCTCCTCTCTATCGTGTTGGCGTCCCGTCTGGGGGTCGTGGCTGGCGATTGCCGGGCGACCCTTCGAAAGGGACATGACATGCAGCCCCTATAATACCGCGAAATGCACGGAATATTCGGCGAACGGCTCAGTTTTCGTAGCGAGAAGCGCGGAACTTTCAATTGAAACGATTTAACTCTATGTTCTGTGGTTGTGAACTTCCGTAGAGGGGGTCCTTCTTGGGCAAGCTTTTGGTCTGCTCTTGTAAGCGTTGCAGGGGTTGACCTGTTGCAACGGTGCCGTTCGCCGCCTGTTTACTGCCTTTGGCCGCGCGAGTGTATTGTTTTGCGTGAATGTTTTGATGGCACGCTTCAATCGTGCTGTATTGGATGGCAAGCAGATCCCAGCGAAGGGAGCGCCATGCAGCGCGTTTGGAGAACGGTTACCGGCTTTTACCATGTCTGTGCCCGCGGTACGGGCAAGCGGCTCATCTTTGAGGGCGATGAAGACCGGTGGGAGTTTTTGGAGCTAATGCGCGAGTGCTGCCGCGATGCCTGCGTGACGGTCGTTGCGTGGTGCCTTATGAACGACCACGTGGATCTGGTGCTCTCGGATTATGAGGACACGATGAGCGCGGCGATGCAACGACTGCTTTTGACGTACGCTCGTCGGTTTAACAAGCGTACCGGACGTTCCGGGCATTTATTCCAAAACCGCTTTGACCGGCGTTCGCTCGATACCGACTGGCAGGTGATGGAGGCTATTCGCTCCGTACACGCCGATCCGCAGGAGGCGGGCGTTAGCCTAATCGAGCGCTATCCCTGGAGCAGCTTTGCGGAGCATCTGCGCGCTTACGACAATGATGCGGCAGATGCTACGAGGGGATTTTCCGATCCTTCTTGCGTGCTTGAGCTTTTCGGTTCTACCGAGGGCTTTATTGCCTATTCGCTTTCGACGCCCGACGGCGGCGAGCCAGCGCTGTGTGATATGAAAGAGACGGAGTGGGAACGGCACGCCTTTGCCGACAAATTGGCGAAGGGGCTCGGGGTTTCGCTCCACGGGGTTAAAGCTGCGCCGTCGGCGCAGCGCAATACCGTTATTGTTGGATTGCACGATGCCGGTTTCACGGTGCGTCAGATTGAGCGGTATACCGGGATTGGCAAAAGTACCGTCTCTCGTATTGTGCGCGCCCGTGCGCGAACGGCAATGCGGGCTGGCGGAAACGTGATGTAGGGCTGTCTGTGCACCGCAGATGGGGTCGTCCATGCGCCGCAACCAGCGTTCTAAATGCTTGGTACGCTGTCCGCACTTCTTGATATGCATAGAACGATTGTCGTCTTGCATAAAATTACGGCTCAGTCCGGTTTTGCCCGCGCCTACCCCCGTCCACGCCGTGCAAAAAGCGGAGTTTTCAGCATCGTGGTGCTGTCAGGACCGCCGTAATCTTGAAATATATGGGTCCCGAAGCTATTTATGCCTGCCGATGTGCCCTCGAAGCACATGTCTGAGGCCCATCAGACCGCGATGTTTGTTCTAAAACGCAATATAAAGGTGCCTGGAGACGTTAATTAACGCTTTCAATGCGTATACACGCAACTTGGCGTGCTGAAAACTCGCAAAAATGCACGCCGCACCCTATGGGACCCGTCTGTGGCGGGCGCGAAGCGAACCGGAGCCCAGCAGGACGGGGCATGGGGCGTTGCTTGGGGTGCCCGTGGCTCTGTCGCTAGCCGTTGGTGCTGTGGAAAACGTCCGTGTTTGCGGCTGGCTGTTCGGTAAATGACAGGGCGAGCGCCGGACGCGCGAACTTTGTGTGTCCGAGGCGTTATGAAAAAGCCGAGCCACCCGTATTGAACTGCCTCCCATTTCTTGGACATTAGAAATGGGAGGCTTTTTATGCGAGTCGACTTGAGGGTGAAACACGACATCGAGGCCAGGAAGGCGGCGATCGGGCTCTTCGAGCGAGGCCACGGCTACAAGTCGGCGGCGAAGGCGCTATCGGTCCCGCGCGGCACCGTG
>DBGFJU010000050.1:0-3537 GCA_048529485.1 Collinsella aerofaciens
TAATGGACAAATTTCTTCTGTAGGTCATGAATGTACTTTCATCGTATCTGTATATGATAAGAAAGACGGATATAGGTGCGGATCCGCGCAGCGGATGCGCGGAATCCTATACGCCGCACCAATTGAACTTGAAGCCTCCGGCAACGGGGGCTTTTCTTTTATGCCGTCACCGCATGGATTCGAACCTCGGTCGAGGCGCGGGCGTGAAGCGGACGATTTCTTATCGACTCGTGTAAGATTCCGAGTAGGTGTCGCGGCCCATCCGCGACCACTCCTTCTCTAGACGACCGATCAGGGTGATATTTCGTGGCAGAGCGTCCGACATACAGGCTCAGGTTTCTCGATCCCAAAAAGCGCTTTCCGGCGATGCCCGAGCAGCCTGCGGGGCGCTCATATGGCGTGGTCTGGAAACTCTTTGGCGAGGACCAGCATGAATCTTGTTATGTCGTCGAATTCGTTGGCAAAAGTCATGTGTCGCTTTTGGGCTACGTAAGCGTTTCGGGTGAGGTGTACAAGGTGGACCGCCCCGTCTGCGAGGCTCCGCTGCCCAACGATCCCGACATGGAACTGGTCCTTGACGAGTCGGATTCCAGTATTGGTGAGATTATGGTAAGGGAAGCCAACGGTGCAATGCGCGCGTGTGCGCAAACTGCCGGCTCTCCCGAAGGCCCCATGCGCGAGCAGTCCGACCACGAGACATGGAATTCGACCCGCGCCCTTCCTTACGGCGAGTTCATGGCCTCGATGTTCTTGCGCTACGTGATATTTGCCAACTCCGAAAGCGCTATTGTGAACACGGCGGACGCCGGCGGACTCGACGAGGGTATGCAAAACGTAGTCGACAAGATCAAGCTCGTAAAGTTGCCCGAGCCGGTCGAGGTGTTTTTGGGCTTTAACACGGCACCGCTCCCCGATGCTATCGAGACGCTGCTTTACCGCGTTGACCATGCCGAGAATCCGAGCGGTATCGAGCGCTATGCCGCCGCCCTTATGAGCGAAATTGACTTGCCCCGCCTGCGCACCATCGCTGCCAAGTCCGAGATGAGCCTGGCTCGCATTGATCGCTCAAAGATTTTCTATCTCAATTTTGATCGTAGCCTGCTGGACCAGGACGAGATTGACATGCTGCTTGCCGTCGAGTGCCGTCTCAACCGCCTCTCCGGCATCCTTGAGCGCATCGGGGCCGGATTGGTCCCTGCGGCATCCTCGCCGAGCCTTGAGGGCTGCGCGCTCTTTGATGCGTGGCATATCGCCAAGACGACCAACGATGTTCCCCGACTGCTCGATACGGCTTCGAGCGATAACCCGTGGGCCAAGCCGGGAACGGTTTCGTGCCAGCCGGGCGGCGAGTGGGACGTGCGCACGCGTTTTGCGCGAATCGTTGAGGCGCTCAACGTGGTCACGCGGCTCGACTATACCTATCGGGCAAACGTTGCCGAGGGGATTATGCTCGTTCGGTTTGGGCACTCTGTCGTGGATGCCATGCCGCAACGTGAATACGACGCCCAAGATGACGCCTGGCGCGAGCTGGACGAGGACACGCGTGCGATCTGGGCCGCGGAGCACGATGCGCGCGTGGCACTCACACTTGCGGCAGCGTGTTTTGCCGCGGGCGCCTGCATCACGCGCTGCTATGTGCAGATTGCTGCTCCCGACAGCGAGCGGGGCGAGCGCGTTGTCGCAACGTATTTCTTTGGGCGCGCGGCCTATCTGGCCGATTGTGTGCCTGTCGCCAAGGATCTTGAGAGCATGGACATGGACGATATGCCGTGCAAGCGTGTGCTTGAGGCGTATGAGTCAACCGCTCCGGAGACGATTGAGCCTGCGGAGGTTCATGCTCGTCCGCGTGATGACCATCGCACGCTGCCGCCGGCGCTGCGCGATCTGCTGCTTGCCGATACGGCTGACGAGTTGGAGGTCATGGAAGAGGACGACGACCCATACGTGGCCCGTGTTGTTGAATTGCGCGAGCAGGCAAAAGTCGACCGTACAGGTGCTTTTGAAGGCTTTTCCCGTCTTGTCGAGGAGTTGGAGGCTAAGTGCGCCGTCGCCGAGCTTTTGGCGACAGGTCCGGTTCAAACGCAGTTTTGCGATAACCAGCTGGTGCGCATGGTGCTACCGGTGTTGGAAGAAGACCGCTCGGTGCGGATCCTTCGTGCGCCCGATGCGCTGTACTTTGCCCAGCACGAGATCTGCAGCTTTTACGCCGAGCAAGAGGACTTTGAACGAGCACTGCCCGAGGTGCGCCATCTTTACGATCTGGCGCGCTCGTCCATGCAATCGCACTTTGCGCTCATCAACGTGCTTGCGCGTCTGGAGCGCTTTGACGAGATTATCGAGGTGGCGCGCCACGGCCTACGTATTGCCAGCGATCGTTCTGCAATCGGCTACCTGTTCTATCGCTTGGCGTTTGCCTATTGGAATTGCGATCAGCTCGACCTGGCGCTGGCTTGTTACCGTCTGGTGCCGCGCGGCGAGGAGTCGGGCAGTAGCGCGCTGGAAGAAATGCAGGGCCTTATGAACGAGATGGGCGTCAGCGAGCCTCCGACGTTCGAGGAAGCGGTCGAGACCATCCGCAAGGCTGGACTCGAGCTGCCGCCAGTGTCCGCCGTGACGAATCAGCTGGCAGATGCCGCTGTTCAACTGGTCGACAACGGCTTCTTTTTCCTGGCACGCGGTTGCATCTTCCAAATGTGGCGCACCATGGGCAACGACGAGCTCGGCTCCCTCAACCGCTCGCTGGGGTAGGTGAAGCTTCCAAGGAGGAAAGGATGCTAGGCAATTAGAAAATTTTCTCTTGCCCATCCTTGGCTGTTTGGTTACTATAGAACGGCTGTTACGGAGAGCTGACCGAGAGGCCGAAGGTGCTCGCCTGCTAAGCGAGTATGCCCCAAAAGGGCATCTGGGGTTCGAATCCCCAGCTCTCCGCCAGTTTAACTTTAAAGAAGGGTCCCATCGGGGGCCCTTTTTTATTATCGAGAAAGGGCGCTGGGGATTCGAACCCTCAAAAAAGGAGGCATCCTTTCGGACACCTCCTTTCAGCGAGTGTATTGTTCTTCGATCTTACATCTCGGGCGCCTTGGCGACGGTCTCGCTTTCTGCCGTGAGTGGGCGGTTGTCGATGCGGCGGCCCAGGCGGTCGAGCTTCACAAGGAGCCACTCAATGGGATTCGGCCCTGTGCCTTCCTCGTCGGCAACCAGGTCCATAACGGCGACCTTGGTGCCGTCCTGCTTGAGCGTAACGCTGCCTACCTTGTCGCCAACATGCACCGTGCCCGAAAGGTCATCGTAGCTAACTTTTTCGGTCACTTCGCCGGCGAGTGAGAACACCGTTGCCTGTGCGGCGGGGTCGGCGAGCGTGGCGTCGATCGTCTTGTCCGTCCAATCTGTCTGGCTAATGCGCGCCATAAGCGGGTTGCCGTTGGCGGTCTTTTCCTGCGTGTTGGCGATTGCGACCGTCACCTTGTGGCCGTAGTACCAGTTGGCAAGGGTGGCGGTATCGGTAAAGCGCTGATCGGTGGTGGTGGAGTTCAAAAT
>DBGFJU010000051.1:0-15026 GCA_048529485.1 Collinsella aerofaciens
GTTTGAACACTAGATTCACCCCAACTGGGGCACGCACAAATTTGACTTCGCCCGCGGCGAGGTCCGCTCCTTCCTGGTCTCCAACGTGCTGTATTGGCTCGAGAACTTCCACGTGGACGGCATTCGCATGGACGGCGTGTCCAGCATGCTGTACCTCAACTTTGGCATCGACGATCCCGGCCAAAAGAAGTTCAACAAGTACGGTACCGAGGAGGACCTGGACGCCAGCGCGTTTATCCGCCAGGTCAACTGCGCTGTAGAGGCGCACTACCCCGACGTGATGATGATGGCTGAGGAGTCCACCGCATGGCCGCTCGTGACATACCCACCGCAGGCCGGCGGCCTGGGCTTCCACTACAAGTGGGACATGGGCTGGATGAACGACACCCTGCACTACATGCAGACCGATTTTCCGTGGCGCCCCGGCAACCATGGGCTGCTCACGTTCTCCATCATGTACGCCTTTACCGAGAACTTTATCTGTCCGTTGAGCCACGACGAGGTCGTTCATGGCAAGTGCTCGCTGATCGGCCGCATGCCGGGCGACTGGTGGCGCCAGTTTGCCGGCATGCGCACGCTGGCTTTCTACCAAATGACGCACCCTGGTGCCAAGCTCAACTTTATGGGCAACGAGATCGGCCAGTTTATTGAGTGGCGCTACTACGAGTCCATCCAGTGGTTCCTGACCGAGGAGTACGAGACCCACCGTCATCATCAGGCGTTTATCAAGGCGCTCAACCACCTGTACACCGCCGAGCCCGCCCTGTACGAGCGCGGCTACACCGACGACGGCTTTACCTGGATCGACGCGGATAACTCCAAGCAGTCCATCGTGAGCTTTGTGCGCCAGGGCGAGGACGTCGATGACGACCTGGTGATCCTGATCAACTTTGACCCGGCGAGCTACGAGAGCTTCCGCGTGGGCGTGCCACGCGAGGGTGACTGGGAGGTCATCTTCGATTCCGACCGTCCCGAGTTTGGCGGCAGCGGATACGCCGGCGAGGAGCCCTACACCTGCTCGAGTGAGCCCTATCCCTGGAACGGGCAGATGGACTCCATCGAGATCAAGGTTCCCGGTCTGGCAGGTGTGGTGCTTAAGCGTCGCGGCCCCAGCAGCTATAAGCCGCCCGTGGTCGAGGAACCCAAGAAGGCGACGCGTAAGCGCACGTCCTCGGTGAAGCCCAAGGCCGCGGCTGTCAAGAAGGCTCCGGCCAAGGCGAAGGCCTCGACGGCTAAGACAGCCAAGGCTGCTACGAAGCCCGCTGCTAAGGCCACCGCGACCAAGAAGCCGGCTGCCAAAAAGGGCGCTACCAAGGCAAAGTCTGCTTCTGTTAAGCCGTCTGCCAAGGATGCGTAACAATGCCGTTACAGCTGTAATTACCCGCCCCGACGGGGCGTAGGATACAAGTCATAACCGTTCCGGGAGAAACATCCCCGGGGGAAAGGAACGTATGAATAAGATCTTCGACAACAAGCAGGAGTTTACCGAGCTCTATCGCGACGCCGTCATGAGCATTAGCGGCAAGAGCGTCGAGGCCGCCAGCGACCTCGACCGCTTTAACGCCCTGGCCAAGCTCGTGGCCGAGAAGGCACGCACCGTTGCCACCAAGAGTGACGCCCGCGCCACCGCCGAGGGCAAAAAGCGCGTGTACTACTTCTCGATTGAGTTTTTGATCGGCCGCCTGCTCGACAACTACCTACTCAACTTTGGCGTGCGCGACATGGTGGCCGAGGCGCTCGACGACATGGGGTTT
Organism: Collinsella aerofaciens; assembly: GCA_048529485.1. GTDB lineage: Bacteria > Actinomycetota > Coriobacteriia > Coriobacteriales > Coriobacteriaceae > Collinsella > Collinsella aerofaciens_CJ. Next base: position 1,755 of record DBGFJU010000051.1, read on the forward strand.
GACCTGTCCGTCATCGAGAACCAGGAGCCCGATCCGGCTCTGGGCAACGGTGGCCTAGGCCGTCTTGCAGCGTGCTTCCTGGACTCCATGGCAGCCGAGGGCATTGCCGGCTACGGCAACGGCATGCGCTACCGCTACGGCCTGTTTAAACAGGAGATCGTCAACGGCAGCCAAGTCGAGGCCACCGACGAGTGGCTCACCCACGGCTATCCCTGGGAAGTTCGTCGTCAGGACAAGGCCGTAACGATCAAGTTTGGTGGCCGCGTTGAGGGCTTTGAGGAGAACGGCCGCACGTTCTACCGCACGGTGGATACGCAGGACATCCTGGCCGTTCCTTATGACATCCCCGTTGTGGGCTATGCCGGCGAGACCGTCAACAAGCTGCGCGTCTGGGCCGCCGAGCCGGTCGAGGAGCACTTCGATCTGGAGGCCTTTAACCGCGGCGACTATGCCCTTGCCGACGCCGAGCGCGCCGAGGCCGAGGCCATCAGCGCCATCCTCTACCCCAACGACGCCGGCGAGCACGGCCGTCTGCTGCGCCTGAAGCAGGAGTACCTGTTTGTCTCGGCCGGCATCTACAGCCTGCTTGACACCTTTGAGAAGGAGCATGGCGAGAACTGGGAGCTGCTGCCGCAGTTTGTGGCCATCCATACCAACGACACGCACCCCGCCATGTGCGGCCCCGAGCTCATGCGTATCCTCATCGACGAGAAGAAGCTCGAGTGGGATGACGCCTGGAACATCGTGACGCGGGTCGTTAGCTATACCAACCACACCATCCTGCCCGAGGCTCTGGAGAAGTGGCCCATCGGCACGTTCTCCAAGCTCCTCCCCCGCGTGTACCAGATCATCGACGAGATCAGCCGTCGCTGGCACGAGTCGTTCGACACCACGCAGGAGGGCTGGCAGGAGCGTCTGCGTCAGACCGCCATCCTGTGGGACGGCGAGATTCGCATGGCCAACCTGTCCGTGATCTGCAGCCACAGCGTCAACGGCGTAGCCAAGATCCACTCCGACATCATCAAGAACATCGTGCTCAAGGACTTCTATGCCCTGACGCCCGAGAAGTTCAACAACAAGACCAATGGCATCTCGCACCGTCGCTTCTTTGCCGAGGCCAACCCCACCTACGCCAAGCTCGTGACCGAGGCCATTGGCGATGGCTGGCTCAAGGACGCCTTTGAGCTGGAGAAACTCAAGGAGTTTAAGGACGACACCGAATTCCTGAAGGCCGTGGGTGCCTCCAAGCGCGCCAACAAGGAGCGCCTGGCCGCCTACGTTAAGGCCGAGACCGGTCTGGTCATCGACCCCAACACCGTCTTCGACGTTCAAGTGAAGCGCTTCCACGCCTACAAGCGCCAGCTCATGAACATCATGAAGGTGATGGACATCTACAACCGTCGCATCGCCGATCCCAACTTCCACGTGACGCCGACGACCTTCATCTTTAGCGGCAAGGCTGCCTCGAGCTACACCTTTGCCAAGGAGACCATCCGCCTTATTAACTCCGTGGCCGACATCATCAACAACGACGCCCGCGTGAACGAGGTCATGAAGGTCTGCTTTATCCCCAACTTCCGCGTGAGCAACGCCCAGCTCATCTACCCCGCCGCCGAGATCTCGGAGCAGATCTCCACGGCCGGCAAGGAGGCCTCGGGCACGTCCAACATGAAACTCATGATGAACGGCGCCATTACGCTGGGCACCCTCGACGGCGCCAACATCGAGATCGCCGATCTGGCCGGACGCGAGAACGAGGCCATCTTTGGCCTGACCGCCCCCGAGGTCGAGCAGCTCTGGGCATCCAACAGCTACTTTGCGTGGGATACCCTCAACAACGATCGCGAGCGTCTGGGCCGCGTGATGGACGAGCTCAAGGACAACACCTTTGCGGGTCTTTCGGGCAACTTCGAGAGCATCTACAACGAGCTCATGAACAACAACGACCCCGACCTGGTCATGGCCGATTTCCGCAGCTACGTGGATGCATGGGAGAAGCTCACCGGCAGCTACGGCGACCAGGAGACCTGGAACCGCAAGGCCCTGCTCAACACCGCCTCGAGCGGCTGGTTCTCGAGCGACCGCACCATTCGCGAGTACCGCGACGAGATCTGGCACGCGTAAAGAAGGCGCGCGAGCTCCCTTTGCCGCACGGCATTATTCGGTGGGCGCGACCAGGCGCCGCGCCCACCGCTAATGGGTTAGAAACATCGATGACAGAAGGAGAAATCGATGAGTAAGAAAGAATGCATCGCGATGCTCCTCGCAGGAGGACAGGGCAGCCGATTGGGGGCACTCACCCAAAAGATCGCCAAGCCGGCGGTTAGCTTTGGTGGCAAGTTCCGCATTATCGACTTTTCGCTCTCCAACTGCTCCAACTCGGGCATCGACACGGTGGGCGTTCTGACGCAGTATCGGCCCTACCTGCTGCATGCCTATGTGGGCTCCGGCGAGGCGTGGGATTTGGACAGCCGCGACGGCGGCGTGTCGATCCTGCCGCCGTACGAGACGCAGACCGGCGGCGCCTGGTATGCGGGTACGGCAGACGCCATCACGCAAAACCTCGACTACATCAAGGCCAACGACCCCAAGTACGTCCTGATTCTTTCGGGCGATCACCTGTATCGCATGGACTACCGCAAGATGCTCAAGACGCACATTGAGAACAACGCTGACCTCACGGTGAGCGTTATGCCCGTGCCGTGGGAAGAGGCCAGCCGCTTTGGCATCCTGACGACCGACCCCGAGGACGGCCGCATCACCAAGTTTACCGAGAAGCCCGAGAAGCCCGATTCGAACCTCGCGTCCATGGGCATCTACATCTTCTCGGCCGACGTGCTGATCGAGGCGCTCGAGGAGGACGCTCTGGACCAGCGCTCGAGCCACGACTTTGGCAAGGACATCATCCCCAAGCTGCTCGGCGAGAACAAGCGCCTTTACAGCTACGAGTTCCACGGCTTTTGGAAGGACGTCGGCACCATCGCCAGCTTCCACGAGACCTCGATGGACCTGCTGGGCAACAACCCCGAGTTCGATCTGTTTGACAAGCACTTCCCCATCATGTCCAACATCACCACGCGTCCGCCGCACTACATTGGCCCGGACGGCCGCCTGGACGACTGCCTGGTCTCCAACGGCTGCAAGATCTACGGCACCGCTCGCCACTCGATCCTTTCGACCGATGTCATCATCGAGGAGCGCGCCGTGGTCGAGGACTCCGTGCTGCTGCCGGGTGCGCACGTTAAGAGCGGCGCGCACATCTGCCGCGCTATTTTGGGCGAGAACTCCACGGTCGAAGAGGGCGTGAAGCTCGGCTCTGTCGATACCACCAAGGATACGGCCGTCGTTGGAAATGACGTCGTTATCGGGAAGGGGGAATGATCCGATGATCAATCGCAAGGCCATCGGTTATATCACCGCTAACTACTCATCGACCTACGGCAGCGTGCCGCTCAAGGATCGCCCCATCGCGTCCGTTCCGTTTTTGGGTCGCTACCGCCTGATCGACTTCCCGCTGTCTAACATGATGAATGCCGGCATCAAGACCGTCGGTGTCGTCATGCCGGGCAACTACCGCTCGCTGATCGACCATGTGGGCTCGGGCAAGGACTGGGGCCTGGACCGCAAGAAGGGCGGCCTGTTCATGGTTCCCGGCAACGCGTATGGCACCACCAAGGGCGGCATGCGTTTCTTGCTGCGCGACATCATCTCCAACAAGACGCTGTTCCAGCGCTCGGACAAGCCCTACGTTGTGATGATGGGCACCAACATCATCTTTAACATGGACCTCAACACCATCATCGATGCGCACGAGAACTCCGGCGCCCAGATGACCGTGGTGTACTGCAAGGCCACGCGCAACGTCGATGACGAGACCAAGCTCGAGATTAACGAGAACGGCCGCCTGACGGGCGTGAGCGCCGGTGTCGTGTACGGCGACAACGCCTCTATGGACTGCTGCATCGTCAACCGCGAGACGCTGCTCGAGATCATCGACCACTACCAGGCCGCCGACTATCTGGACCTGCTCGAGGCACTCCAGGGCGACTTTGGCAACATCGACGTGTGCAGCTACGAGTACAAGGGCGAGGTCGTGGGCGTGTTTAGCGAGAAGTCGCTGTATCGCCGCAGCATTGACCTGCTCGACCAGACCGTGGCCGACCAGCTCTTCGACCCCGAGCGCCCGATCCTGACCAAGGCCCACGACGTGCCGCCTTCGCGCTACGCGACCGGCAGCCACGCCTGCAACTCGATCATTTCGGCCGGCTGCATCATCAAGGGCACCGTGCGCAACTCGATCCTGTCGCGTGGCGTCGTGGTCGAGGAAGGCGCCTCCGTGACCAACTCGATCATCAACCAGAGCTGCATCATCAAGAGCGGCGCCCGCGTTGAGAACGCCATCCTGGACAAGAACAACGTGGTTCCCATCAACACCGAGCTTCGCGGCACGCCCGAGAACATCCTGGTGCTGGGCAAGGCTCCGTTAACTTCTGATACCACGATCGTGCGTTAACGTTGGTACCGCAACATCGCACGTAACATGCAGAATAGCCGCCCGGTTCGCGCCAGGCGGCTATTCTCGAATAACAACATGGGAGACAATATGGCTGATTCCAGCAAAAAGATGCAGATCGTGTTTGCCTCGGCCGAGTGCGCGCCGTTTGTGAAGACCGGTGGCCTGGGCGACGTGGCGGGTTCGCTGCCAGCGGCGCTTGTGCGCGCCGGCGCCGAAGTCATCGTCATGGTGCCCAAGTACGCCACCATCAAGGACGAGTACAAGGCGCAGATGGAGCACTTCTCCGACTTTTACGTGAGCCTGGGTTGGCGCAACGAGTACTGCGGGCTTGAGAAGCTCGAGCACGACGGCGTCACCTATATGTTTATCGACAACGAGCGCTACTTTGCGCGCGACAATCCGTACGGCTTCTTTGACGACGGCGAGCGTTTTGCGTTCTTCTCCAAGGCCATCACCGAGAGCCTGCAGCACCTGCCGGCCGGCTTTGAGTGCGACATCCTGCACTGCAACGACTGGCAGACGGCACTGGCGCCCGTGTTCTTGCGCGAGTTCTACCAGGGCCTGCCGCTGTACGATCGCGTCAAGACCGTCTTCTCGATCCACAACGTGGCTTTCCAGGGCCAGTTTAGCGACACCGTGATGGAGGACATCCTGGGCGTGGCGCATATTCCGGCGGCCGCCTCGCAGCTGCGTTGCGACGCCTGCAGCATTAACTACATGCTGGGCGCCCTGCGCTATGCCGACGCCATCACTACGGTGAGCCCTACCTATGCCAACGAGATCCAGACGCCCGAATTTGGTGAAGGCCTGGACGGCGTTCTGCGCGAGCGTTCGTACGCGCTGCAGGGCATTTTGAATGGCATCGACGTCGCGGGCTTTGACCCGGCGACCGACAAGCGCATTGCCGCCAACTACACCGTCGAGGACCGTTCTGGCAAGGCCGTGTGCAAGGCCAAGCTGCAGGAAGAGCTGGGGCTCGAGGTTCGCGACGACCGTCCGCTCATGGTGATGGTCACGCGCCTGACGCGCCAGAAGGGCATGGACCTGGTCATGTACGCGCTCGACCGCATCCTGGCCGGCGGCGTGCAGGTGGCGGTGCTGGGCACCGGCGACCGCGACTACGAGGACGGTCTACGCTACTTCCAGGATAAGTACCCCGGCACCATGGCCGCACGCATCGAGTTTGACCCGGCGCTGTCGCAGCGCATGTATGCCGCCGCCGACATGTTCCTGATGCCTTCGAAGTTTGAGCCCTGCGGCCTGTCGCAGATCATCGCCATGCGCTACGGCACCCTGCCCATCGTGCGCGAGACCGGCGGTCTGAAGGACACTGTGATCCCGTATAACGAGTTTACCGGCGAGGGCACGGGCTTCTCGTTTAGCAACTTTAACGGCGACGAGATGGGCGATGCGGTGTTCCGCGCGGCACGTCTGTTCTGGGATAACCGCGATGCCTGGAACCAGCTGGTCACGCAGGCTATGAGCCGGGACTTTAGCTGGACGCGCTCGGCCGACAAGTATCTGGACCTGTACTTCTTTATGCACCCGGAGATTGAGAGGCCGGCGGCTGTGGAGGCTGCAGCAGCTGTCGAGGAGCCGGTTGCTGCTGAGGAGCCCAAGGCCGAGGAGAAGCCGATTGAGGCTGAGCCCGCAAAGGCCGAGCCTGAGGTGAAGGCTGAGGTTGCTCCTGAGGCAGAGGTCGAGGTCAAGCCCGCTGCAAAGCACGCAGCTAAGAAGACCACGACCCGCAAGATGACCGCTAAGAAGGCTACGACGACCAAGGCTGCTGCCACCAAGACCGCCGCAGCAAAGACGACTGCTGCCAAGGCAACGACCACGCGCAAGCGCGCGACCGCCGCTGCCAAGAAGGCCGCCGAAGCCGAGGCTGCTCCCGAGGTAAAGACCGAGGTCGCTGAGGCCAAGCCTGCGGCAAAGGCACCGGCCAAGACAACTGCCAAGAAGTCGACGGCGTCCAAGACCACGACCGCCAAGAAGGCAACGGCAGCCAAGAAGACCACGGCAACGAAGTCGACGACCACGAAGGCAGCCGCAAAGCCAGCCGTCAAGGTCGAGGAGACGACCGCCGAGTCCAAGGCGGAGGCAACCGTCGAGGCCAAGCCCGCCGCCAAGACCACCACGCGAAAGCGCACGACGACGGCCAAGAAGACCACGGCAAAGACCACGACTCCCAAGGCAGAGACTAAGCCCGCTGCTGCCAAAGAGGAGCTCAAGGCCGAGGTAAAGACCAAGCCGACGCCGAAGGCCGCTGAGGTCAAGACCGCTCCAAAGGCTACGACAAAGACCGAGCCCGCTAAGGAGACTCCGGTCTCCCCCGCCGCTCAGGCCGAGGAAAAGGCTCCGACCAAGAAGACGTCCGTCCGCAAGGCAACGGCCACCCGCAAGCGCCGCTAGCCCACAGACGATTTAAAACCTAATCAAACCCTAAGTAAGGGGCGCTCCAACCGGGCGCCCCTTCTCTGTAGGTAGTTGGTAAAACGATTTTCTAGGACAACCGTTCGCCGATGGTAAACGGATGTTGTTTATACAGCCTGTGTACAACAGATATACTTACATCCTGTGCGTAAAGCCCATGGCCAGCAGGCCATGATTCAATTGAACTGGACCGTACTATGAGATTGATACACAACAGCCGTCTGCCGCAGTTTCGCACTCCGTTTGGCGCTGTGACCACAGGAACTACCCTTTCGCTCTCCGTGATTCTGGAGGATGCCGATCCCGCGCAGGCAACGCTTACGCTGCGCACCTGGGTCGATGAGATCGGTGAGTCTCGGTATCCCATGACGCACGAGGGCGACGGCATATTTACCGCCGAGCTGGAGTGTACCGAGCCCTGTCTTATCTGGTACAGCTTTATCTGCAATATCGAAGGCCAGCCCGAGGTTCGCCTGGGCGCGCCACAGGGCCGCACCGGCGGCGAAGGCGTAACCTACGACTACGCCGAGGTACCGTCATTCCAGGTCACCGTCTACAAACACCGTGAGAACCGTCCCACCTGGTACGAGCGCGGTATGGTCTACCAGATCTTCCCCGATCGCTATGCCCGCGACGAGCACTGGCGCGAGCGCACGCTGGCCGAGGTCGAAAAACCGCGTAAGGGCATTCAGCGCCGCATGGTCGAGGACTGGAACGAGCCGCCTGTGTACGAGCGCGCCGAGGACGGCTCCATCAAGACCTGGGACTTCTACGGCGGCTCGCTCAAGGGTATCCAGAATGACCTGCCTCGCATCGCCGAACTGGGCTTTACAGCCATCTACCTCAACCCCATTTTTGAAGCCGCGAGCAACCACCGCTACGACACCGCCGATTACACCAAGATCGATCCGATTCTGGGCACCGAGCAGGACTTTACTGAGCTGTGCGAGGCGGCCGAGAAGCTGGGCATTTCCATCATTCTGGACGGTGTGTTCAACCACACGGGCGACGATTCGATCTACTTTAACCGCTACGGCAACTATCCCGGTGTCGGCGCGTGGCAGAGCGAGGACTCTCCGTGGCGTGATGCGTTTTATTTCCACGAGGACGGCTCGTACGACTGCTGGTGGGGCGTGGGCAATATGCCCGCCATCAATGAGAGCTCCGAACTGGTACGCGAGCGGATTCTGGGCAAGGACGGTATCATCCGCAAATGGCTGCGCGCCGGTGCCCATGGCGGGCGCCTCGATGTGGCCGACGAGCTTTCCGATGACTTCCTGACCGAGATCAAAAAGGCCGTGCTCGCCGAGAAGCCCGACGCGCTGCTGCTCGGCGAGGTCTGGGAAGATGCCTCCAACAAGATCAGCTACGGCCATCTGCGTCGCTATCTACAAGGCTCCGAGCTCGACTCGGCCATGGATTACCCCTTCCGCGACATGGTCATCGGCTTTTTGATGGGCTACAAAAATGCCTACCAGGCAGCCGAGGATATCGAGACCCTACGCGAGAACTATCCGCGTGAGGCCCTGTCTTGCGCGCTCAACCTGCTGTCGAGCCACGACCGTCCGCGCATCATCTCGGTGCTCGGCGGCGGCCCCGACGAGTCGCAGCTGCCCGAGTGCGAGCGCAGCAAATGGCGCCTGGACGAGAACACGATGGGCCTGGCCAAGAGCCGTTTTTGGCTCGCGACGCTCATGCAGATGACGTTCCCGGGCGTTCCCTCAATCTATTACGGTGACGAGTACGGCTTGGAGGGACTCACCGATCCGGGCAATCGTCGCACCATGCCGACCAAGGAAGACCTGCACGACTTCGATACGTTCGCGATCGTCAAGAACGCATCTGCTGTGCGTCGCGCGCTGCCGTTTATGATCGACGATGAAATCAAGGCCTTCGCGCTCAATGACGAGGTGCTGGCCTACAACCGTACGGGCAAAGACGGCGAGTCCGCGACCGTCATCATCAACCGCAGCCTGCGCAATTCACACCGCGTGACGATTCCGGCGCTCGGCGAATGCGCGAGCGATGTGATTAGCGGTCACGAGTGCGAGATCCACAACGGCACGGTCACGCTCGACCTGTACCCGCTGGGTTCGTCGATCATCTATCACCACGCTGAGCAGCGCCTGCAGGAACCGCTCGATCACGGTGCGGGTGTTGTGTGCCATATCACATCGGTGCCGACCGACGACGGCAAGCCCGGTACGATCGGCGCACCCACGCGTCGCTTTATCGACCATCTGGCCGCCATGGGCATGCGCTACTGGCAGGTTCTCCCCGTCAACCCCACGGACTTCTTCCGCTCCCCTTACGCCGGTCCTTCGGCCTTTGCAGGCAATATCGACCTGCTACCCGAGAGCCACGAGGAGCTGGCAGCCGACTTTGAGACCTGGAAGGCCCGTGGCGGCGAGGATGCCGATCCGCTGTACACCGCGTTTAAACATCGCAATGCCGATTGGCTCGAGAAATACTGCGTCTACATGGCCGTTAAGAAGTACTTTGAGGGCGAGTCGCGCCATGATTGGCCGGCAGATGTCGCGCGCTACAACGAGCATCTGATCGACGACAAGCGCTTCCACAACGAGGCCGAGCTTCAGGCGTACATGCAGTACCGCTTTGACCTAGCTTGGTGCGAGCTCATGAACTATGCGCACAAGAAGGGCATCGAGGTCATCGGCGATATTCCTATGTACGTGTCCGACGATTCGGCAGACGCGTGGAGCGAACCCGAGAACTTCTGGCTGTCCGATACCGGCAAGGCAATCGAGATTTCCGGTGCGCCGCCCGACAACTTTGCACCCGAGGGCCAGGTGTGGGGCAACCCGACGTTCCGCTGGGACCACATGAAGCAGAACGGCTATAGCTGGTGGATGGATCGCCTGCGTCGTGCGTTCTCGCTCTACGACCGCGTGCGCCTGGATCACTTCCTGGGATTCCACAGCTATTACAGCATTCCCGCGGGCAAGGCATGCGCCGACGGCCGCTGGCTGGCGGGCCCGGGCAAGGACCTGTTCCAGACCGCCTACGACGAGCTTGGTCCGCTCAACTTTATCGCCGAGGATCTGGGCTATCTGACGCCCGGTGTTCGTGCGATGGCTTCGACCTGCGGCTTCCCCGGCATGGACGTGCTGGAGTTTAGCGACTACGACGTTCGCTGCGGTGTGCATCCCACGCCCGGCAAGATTCTGTACACCTCGACGCACGATACGTCGACGCTGGCCGGTTGGTGCACCCGTACCTTTGCGGGCGGCGATGAACCGAGCGGTGTTGAGGTGGCGGCCAAGCTGATGAGCGACGCGCTGGCAAGCGACGCTCCCCTGGTGATGATGCCACTGCAGGATGTCCTGGGGCTTGGCGACGACGCGCGCATGAACGTTCCGGGCGTTGCCACGGGCAACTGGACCTGGCAGGCTGACGAGGCGGACATTGCAGCGGCCGAGAACAAAACCGCACAGCTCCTGCGCAACAACCATAGATTCTGGGGCGAAGCGTGATAAAACCCCCGATATAGGGTACAGTTACAGACGTTTGAATTTTTGCGGGCAGAGTAATCTGCCCGCTTTGTACTGAAAAGGAAGTATTATGGCGCGCTACGATTACAAGTGCTCGAGCTGCGGCAACGTGTTTGAGGTTGAGCATCCCATGTCCGAGACTCCCGAGGTCGTGTGCCCGAGCTGCGGTGCCCCGGCGGCCAAGACGTTCTCGGCCAGCGGCATTAAGTTTGAGGGCAGCGGTTTCTACAACACCGACCAGCGAAGCGGCGGCTCCAGCACCAGTGCCACGAGCGGCTGCTGCGCCAACTGCCCACACAGCCACTAGGAACAACGCGGCCCCGCGACCGAAACCGATCGCGGGGCTATTTCTTTGCGCTAAAGGCGGCTCTATGAGTTGCGGTGAAATAGGGACTGTTTGGCGGGCAGAAGCCGCTATTCAATCCCTATTTCACCGCAACTTAGTAGTTACTTGTGGACTAGGCGGGCGCAGAAGTGGCCGTCGTAGGAGTCGGCGTTTACCGGCACGCTTTGGAAGAGGCCTCGATCGTCCTGTCGTACGGATACGAGCTTCTTGGCCTGATCGAACTCGGGGAGTTGCAGAATCTGCGCCTCGGAAAGCGGTGCCACGCTAAAGCCGGCACCATCGGGAGAGGCTAGGAACGCGTCCACCACCTGCGTGTTCTCCTCGTCGAAAACCGAACACGTCGCATAGATGAGCTCGCCGCCGGCAGCCACGCGCGCGGCGGCTTCCTTGAGCATCGTAAGCTGCAGTTTGGGCAGCTCAACCGTTACATCCTTTTCGGTCAGACGCCACGGTATCTCGGGATGACGGCGCATGGTGCCGGTGCCAGAGCACGGCGCATCGATAAACACCGTGTCGAACAGGGCAGGCTCGCCAAGCATGGCATCAAACGATGTGAGCACCTCATCAAGCTCGCAGGCATCACCCGAAACCGTACGAACGCCCTGAATACCGGCCTTATGCAGGCGAGCGAGATTCAGATCGCACTTGCGATCATGCAGATCGAGCGCCGTATGCTGACGCTCATAGCCCGCACGCTTGGCTTGGCACATCATCACATAGGTCTTGGTACCACGACCGGCACCAATCTCAAGGCAGTTACCAGGGCGCGTGGCAGCTGTAGCGATAAGCTGCGCGTTGAGATCAGATGCCACCGCGGCAGCACGCTCAAACACACCCGAAGCAACGGTAACCTGGGCATCAACCGGGGCATGGCAGCCCGGGAAGACCGGCGCGACGAGCTGCGAGATATACGGATCGGACTTAGTCGCAAAGGCGTTCTCATGCAGGGCCAGCGGCGCAGGTGCCAAGTTGCCGGCAAAGTTAAGCGCACCCTCGGGCGTGTCAAACGACGCCATAATACGAGCGCACAGCCAACGCGGCAGACCCATCAGGCGCGACAAACGAACCAAGCGTCGCTCAGACTCATCCACATCGGACGCAGTGGCAAAGTCCTCAACGTTGTCCGCAACCTTGTGCAGCACCGCGTTAGCCAAGCCCGCGGCAGACTTAGCACCGCTGCGAACCAGCTCAACACCCTGACTCACGGCAACGCGGCCCGGCGTATGCAGATAGAGCATCTCGAAGGCCGAGATGCGAAGCGCCATACGAACGCGCGGCGCGACCTTTTTGGGCTTATCCAAAAACTGATCGAGCAGCTCATCCAAAATGCCCTGCGTGGCGGCAACACCGAGCGCCAAACGAGCGGCAAAAGCTGAATCACGCTGGTCAATGGCCTTGGCGGAAGCACGGGAAGACAACACGTCGCGTGCGTACATACCGCGGCGATCGGCCTCCATCAACACATCGAGCGCAAGCTTGCGCGCGGGAGACAACTTGCTCATGACAGTACACCCCAGCTAAGTTCGGCACCCTGCAGGCCGGCAGCCCAGGCAGAAGCAGCCATGGCACGCTTGCCATCGGGCTTAACCTCGAGCAGTTCAACCGCGCCATCAGAAAGGCCCAGGTAGACACGCTTGCTCTTGACGGCAACAGCGCCCTCGCCAAGCGACACATCGGCCGGCGCAGCATCGAGCACGCGAACCGACTTACCGGCAATCACGCAACGGGCAGGCGCGGTATCGGACGAAGCGAGCACATGACGCACGCAATCGAGCGCCGCCATCTGCGGATCCAGACGCATCTCCAGCTTGGAAATCTTGGCAGCATGGGTAACGAGCGTCTCATCCTGCTCGGTCCACACGGCGGTGCCATCGGCAAGAGAAGGAAGCGTATCGGCAAGCAGTTTGCCGCCAAGCTCACCAAGCTCCATCGTGAGCGCCTCGGCATGCTTACCGGCAACGGACGTGGAAGCCTGAGCACAATACGCGCCCGTATCCACGCCATGCCCAATGCGCATAATGGAAACGCCAGCAACCTCATCACCAGCAAGAATGGCACGCTGAATAGGAGCAGCCCCACGCCAACGAGGCAGCAGCGAAGCATGGACATTCACAATACCAAGCGGCGCCATATGCAGCACCTCATCAGGCAAAATGCAGCCATAAGCAGCCACACAGAAAATGTCAGCCTGGGCAGCCTGAAGCGCCTCAACAACCTCAGGCGTCATACGATTGGCCTCAACGACCGGCAACCCCAGCTCAAGCGCCTTGGCCTTAACAGGAGAAGGCTCAAGCTTCTTACCACGCCCACGAACAGCATCAGGGCGAGTAATAACAAGCGCAATCTCATTCCCAGCCGCAACAAGCGAAGTCAACGAAGGCACAGCAAAATCGGGCGTACCCATAAACACAATACGCATAAAAGTTAGTCTCCTCTCAATAACGAGCCGAGACGGCTACAAAAAA